>CAZTKW010000046.1:0-12090 GCA_964614315.1 uncultured Pirellulales bacterium | reverse complement strand
TGACCCTGAGTGTACCTAATATTATAAGTGCAGGCAAAAACAAAACTTACCGCACAGCACTTATCGGAAGCGGGTGGTGGGGTATGAATATCGCCCGTGTTGCTCTGCAGTCCGGCCGTTGTAAAATCATCGCCCTCTGTGACGTTGACAGCAACCTGCTGGACCCTGCCGCCAGCGAAATAGAAAAACTCACTGGTCATAAACCCATTAAATATAAGGACTACCGGGAGCTTCTCGACAAGGAAAAACCGGAAATTGCCATCGTTGCGACGCCTGACCATTGGCATCCGTTGATTACAATCGCCGCCGTCAAGGCCGGTGCCGACGTATTCGTTGAAAAACCAATTGGACATCCTATAAATGAAGGCCTTGCAATGGTTAAGGCCGCTCGCGATAGCGGGCGGGTGGTTCAGGTTGACTTGCACCGGCGGGTGTCGCCGCACAATGTTTCGGCTATTAAGTTTCTAAAAGAAGGCCGGGCCGGTAAGATTGGTATGGTGCGGGCCTTTGTGCATTATCCCGGCGGGGCGGGTAAGAAAACAGCCGATTCTGAACCGCCGGAAGGTCTGGATTGGGATTTTTGGTGCGGTCCTGCACCATTTAGGGCGTTTAATCGGCGAATACACCCGAAGGGTTTTCGGCAGTTTCTCGATTACGCTAACGGGCAGTTAGGGGATTGGGGGGTGCACTGGATGGACCAAATTCTGTGGTGGACGGACGAAAAATACCCCAAAGCGGTTTCATCCATAGGGGCTAGGCATATCAAACAGGATAGTACCGATGCGCCGGATACTCAGGTTGTAAGCTATGAATTTGAATCGTTTACGGCAACGTGGGGACACCGGTTATATGCGGGTAATAACGCAGAAAAGCACAATTTGGGGTGTTATTTTTATGGTACAGAGGGGACATTACATATCGGGTGGCTGGACGGGTGGACGTTTTATCCGGCTAATAAGAAGGAGAAAATAATCCAGAGGCAAGCACAATTGTGTCAGCCGGATGGTCAGAATATTCCAGAGCTGTGGGCTAACTTCTTAGAAGCCATAGAGTTACGGACACGGCCGGTATGTGATATCGAGATAGGACACCGGTCAACAAATATGAGCCTGCTGGGTATGTTATCGTATAAAATCGGGCGGAGCATCAAATGGGACGGGAAAAATGAGGTTATTATCGCTGATTCAGAGGCCAATAGGCTTCTGGGGCGGGAATACCGTAAGCCCTGGATATATCCGGAGTTATAACAAATACAGTGGCTTTGGGTAAGTTTTTATATTCGCGGGTGCATAAAGAATTCGTTTTTAAGGGGGCATTGTTTTTGGGCTGAAAATGGGGGTCTATCAATTTGCAATTTTCGAATTCGGATGGTCTATTGAGCTGAAAACGGGGAAAAAATGCGCATTTTTTGAAAAAAAAACGACAAAAAGTTCACAAAAGCTAAAAAAAAGCGGGGAAAGAGAGAAAAATTGAAAAAAAAGTTAAAAAAAGACGCAAAAAAACGTACAAAATTGCACACCCGATTCAAGAACCTCCTTCAATGTTAAAATAGGTAATTTAGAGTCGGGGAAAATTTCGGTCTCAAAATGAGGCTATTTAAAATGTTAAAATGGGTAAGATAGATAAACTACGCATTTGCAGGGTAAGATAAGGCGATAGATATTGTCTGGAAGAAAGAGTTGAAGAATTTCAGATTTTGGGTATAATGGGTCGAGCAACTTTGAGGAAACAGCGAAGGGAAAAACTTCTTTGTATTTGGTGTTTTGCCAGAATGCTTGAATTTTCAAGAATGATTTGATATTCTATTAGAAATGAGGATTAAGTTGTGTGGCTTAATGGTTCCAGCGGATTCAGATTTTAAAACTCTTAGCGAACAAATCCCCTTGGTCTTATGCGTTTAAATTATGATAAGAAAAAATACTCGGCCTGAAAACTAAAATGAATGACTCAAAGAAACAAAGCCGTTTTTTCGAATTTTCAAAAAGCTTCTGGCGGCAAACAAGGCTTTGCGTCAAAAGTTTTCTTGCTGCTATTTTAATACTGGCATTACTTGCTGTTATGCAATATGTCATATTGTATTTTTATATATCATCAGGCGGCCTTAATTCTTTTGTAGAATCTCTCACAACCTGGGTTTACTTTGGATTTTTTGGTTTTTTATTCTGTCTTTATTTCTGGGCTTTAATATGCTTAATAGTTTCTGTTATAAATATTAAAAAACCGGCTAATATTATTTTATCTATTTTTGGAATAATTCTTGTATATGCAATACATTGGTTGTGCGTTGATCCCAATGTTAGTGGTTTTTTTGGCCAACCTGATAAAGATATTATGCGTTATTATGTACATAACATAGAAACTATCAAAAAACTCAAGGTGTTCCGGCAGCAAATTCAATCATTAAGTACAGATGAGAAATATACTTTTACAAAACAATCGATAAAAGACTTGTCAGAAACAACGCCTCACGAAGACAAAAAATATGTTTTTTATTATCCGGAGTTTGATTTTAACAAAAACCTACTCGGCCTGAAACCAGGTGAAATTCACACAGATGTAGTATTACTTTTCCAGTCAGATAATGATAAAAGTTCATTTTCCGACTCCAACAGTATTTCGTCCGAATGGCATTATGACCGAGGCAGTTTAATTGTTTTCGGTGACGGACGGATTGAGTATATGAAAAAAGAAGACTTCAAAAACCTCCGTTGGAAGCCGTAATATTATCCGTTTTAGTTGTGAGCAATTGAAGATTGGTTAGTTGTAAAAGCGGAAAGTTGAAATAAAAACTGCGAAGGGAAAACTTCTTTGTAGATTGTAGTTTGTTGTTAATAGTTTTTAGAAAAGAAGGTGTGGGTTTGTGAGGGGGGAAGGTTTTTTGTGCGTATTGGGGCTCTTGAATTAAGAGTAGGGAAACCCCCTGCAGTGCAGGGGTCTAAATGATATGGAAGATTGCCGTGTTGGCCTTCGGCCTCCGCGCAATGACAAAATTTTAAGAGAAACATAAGTAAAAGGGGAGCTCTGGCAAAGCCAGAGCATCGTTATTATTATGGGTGTGTAATGGCAAAGATAATCGGATATATGATAACCTGGACGACTTACGGGACGTGGCTTCAGGGTGAAAAAAGAAGATATGTAAAAGACGGGAAAGTGTTAGAAGAGAAACGCGGATTACGAGAGTTAAACAAATGGAGACTTAAGCATAAAGCAGTAAGATTGGATAATAAAAGTCGTACGATTGTTCGACAGGAAATTCTGAAAGAGGCGGAGAGGTTAGAACAAGTTATATATTCATTGGCGGTTTGTTCCAGCCATGTACATTTAGTGGTTGGTGTTATTGATGAGACAGCAGGGAAAGCAGCCGGTCGTTATAAGAGAGCGGCAACAAAAGCCCTGAGAGAAAGCGGATTTGTCGAAAAGGTTTGGACAAGAGGGTATGATAAGCGGTATTGTTTCGATGAAGAAGCTTTGAAGAATAGAATTAACTATGTGCAGAGACATAACCAGTAGAATGGAAACCGGAGGGAACATGCCGATTGATTGAATTTGTTGACAGGTGAGGGGAGATAAGATAGAGTGCGGAGGATGTTTTTGCCAACAGTTACAGTTTAGTGAAGGAGTGTTTTTATGGCTGTGGAAGAGAAGGTGTTGGTCGTCGAGCGGAAGGTGGTTGAAGATGTAGGGCGGTTTCACGGGCTTATGTTCGACGTTGAGCAGTACCTTCAGGAGATATTCGTGCAGGGGACTCCCTGTTTTATGAACAGGGCGGAAGTGGAGGAGAACCCGGATTATAAGCAGCTTATTCCCTACGTGATAATGAGTTATGAGGGCAAGTACCTTAACTATGTGCGGGGGAGGCGGGCAGGCGAGAAGCGGCTTGTGGGGCTGAGGTCCATCGGTATAGGGGGTCATATAAACCCGGTGGATGATGAGGTTCCGCTTTTCGATACTGATTTTCGAGAGATGTATGCTGCGGCTGTTGAGCGGGAGGTTGCGGAGGAGGTGAATGTGGAAGCAGGGCACAGCGACAGGATTGCGGCCCTATTGAATGACGACTCGAACAGGGTTGGGAGCGTTCATTTGGGGATAGTGCATTACTGGACACTGGATTCGGATAAGGTAAGCCGGCGGGAACAAATGATAACGCAGATGGACTTTAAGAGCATCGAAGAGCTGGAAGAGGTCCGGGAGAGTATGGAGACGTGGTCGATGCTTTGCCTCGACGGATTGAGGGAGATGGCCAGAGGGGCAGAGTAGGGGGCCAGAGGCCATCAGGAAAAGACGGAGTAGAGGTAGTAGCATACACTTGTTATTGAAACAGCGATTGCGGTAAGCATAGCAATGTTCCAGATTAATGCTTTGGCGCCGCTGGGTTTATCATCTCCGAGATATTTGCTGCTGTTATTTAGAATGAAGAAGCCGACATAGGCGATTGGCATCAGTGAGCCGCAGATAGCGGAGCTTGGTATGGCGACCCAGGGGCCCATGTATTTCCAGAAGATAACTCCGATGACGGCAGGGGCGGGAATGAGGCATGCGAGTCGGTATCTCCATCCTCCGGGTTCGACGCCGAAAATCTCGCAGGCAGCAAAGCCGGCAACGAGCATCTGCATAGTAATAGTGCTGAGGGCCATACCGAGGACTCCGAGGCCGAAGACGATTCTTGAAAAGAACATACTCATTCCGGCGGCCTGGAGCATTTCAGCGGCCTTTGTTGGCGGTAGCATCGTTGAGCCGGAAGCAAACATTTCGGGGTTGTAGATAGTGCAGGCGGTCGCGATGACCATTAATGTGGTTGCGATGGTAAACGGCAGGAGCATGCCAGTAATCAAGTCGAATCTTGACAGGCCGCGATGCTCCTTTGACCAGCCCCTTGCCAGGAGGGTGTAGGGGAAGAGGAAAGAGGCGTTTATGCCGGTGGCGGCACCGAAGAGGGCCATAGTTATTGAGACGCCGCGTTTGTCAGTGGGGATGTCGAGGGGTAGAAAGCCCCTGAAGAGTTTTCCCCACTTGATGTAGCCAGCGAAGGCCTGGCGGATGATGACGAGTGCGAAGGCAATAATAATCATCCAGACCATTACCTTTAGTGTGCGTTCGTAGATTCTGACTCCTTTGCGTCCGCTGCCGTAACTCCATGTGATTGCGGTAGAGAAGAGCAAGATGAGCAAACCAGTTGTGATGAGGACAAGGGTTTCTTGTGTTGTTGTGGGCTGCCATTTTGTGAGTACCTTAATCATATCTTCTGTCATACCGGCGGCGATTGCGTACTGTGGGAGGTGCCATAGTATGGTTGCAAATAATGCGCCGAGCGCCCAAGTCCAGGCCATTGCCGGGTGGATGAAGCGCTTCATAGCGTAGAATGGGCGGACGCCAGTTGAGAGTGCCTGATATGACATAGCGGCAAACATTATGACGCCGAGGGTAATTGCGAGTGGCTGAACCCATAGTAGTCTATATTCGAGGTATGCACCAGCAAAGAGTGAGGCCATAGCACTACCGCTGCCGAGGAGTATTGCGCTTTGTAGCCAGCCTGGACCGGTCATTGAGAAGTAGCCGCGCCATCTGCCTAAGAAGCCTTTTTTGTCGAGGGCTGCAAGTTCTTTCTTTTCCTTTTCGAGGGCCTGGGGGTCGGATTGAGCGAGCATGGGCAGTCCCTTTGCAAGGTCGGGAGCGGCATAATTTTGGGGTTGTTGGTCGGTCATTAATAACTCCTATATTTTTAAGACGCAAATTGTTCAAGCAGAGGTAATTAGAAATCGGGAGTATTGTAGCGGTTATAAGACTCAGAGTAAATTTATATTTTTGCTGAGAACTACCAGCCTTCGGCGATGATTTCGATGCCGCAAATGATAGTTTCGGCGGTTTTGGCAGAATCTGCGGGTGTTAGAGTTATGGAGAGGGAGTCGGCGGCGTAGATTTTTGAGAATTCTTTTACGAGGCCGATATTCGGTTGGGCGGTCTCTTTGACGATATCGAGGGCTTTGGAAACGGTTTTTCCCTGCAGGGCGACGTTAAAGATACGGTCGCCGGGAGTTTTTGGGTCGGGCTCGACGAAATAGAGGCGGACGGAGTAGGGGCGCTGCTGCTGATTGCCGAGGGTGATGGTTATGCTGCGTATTGCCCTTACGCCGGAGGCAGTTACCCAGTTTAGTTCTCCGCCTTTTATGATTGAGGAGTGGCGGCGGAAAAGGAGAGGATTTTGGGGTATGGTTTTTACCGGTATATCGGGGGATTCGCCGCCGACGCTGGGATAATCGAGCCAGAGGGTTCCGTTGTCTGCTTTTCGGTCTCCTGGGGCGGCGAAATTTATTCCGATGCGGCGGACGGGCGCGCCGTTGGGGTCAATTGCGTTGAAGGTCCACATCTCAGCTTCGGGCATATATATCATGGCGAGGGAGGTCTGGTTCTGGTAGCTGCAGGTGCAGGTTTGTGTGTAGTCGGGGGCGTTCAATACGCCGTTTGCGACGACGAGGTTTGAAGTGCAGCCTGACTTGAAGCCGCCGATGTTACCTGTGCCGCCGTCGCCTGCCAAGTCAAAATAACCGGCTGCGGCTGAGCGAAATGTGAGTAGGTGCTCGCTTGCGATGACGGTGTTGCAGCCGTATTTTCTGGCGAAGGACCATTTAACCGGTTGGCGTGTGATGGGGTGGAGTCGTATTTTTGGCTGACCAGTCAAGAGGTTGAAGGCCCGGTTTTGTGTGATGATGGTGTCACCGTGAAGCATACATGGGCCGCGATATTTGATGGGGCTATCCCAAAGTAGAGTTCCGTTTTGGCCGCGGTAAGTAATCATCCTGTCGCCGGGCTGGGATAACATGTCACCTGAAGGCCTGTCGGCCTGCAAGAGGACGTCGTATTCATCGGAGTAGCCGAGCCATGCACCGAAGAGGTTTGAATTTTTCTGCCAGAGGATTTTGCCGGTACGTGCATCGAGTGCGAGCAATCGATATGGTTTTTGCGGTTTAATCTGGCGTTCGATTAATTGTTTTTCTATGTAGTGGGGGAGTTTGTCGAGGCAGAAGATTTTGTCATTGCCTGCAACGATGGTGTTGTGGATGAAGCCGTGAAGGGCGTCGGTTTGCCAGAGGACGTCTCCGGTGTGGCGGTTGATGACGACAAGGCGTTTTGCGGCGAGTTTATCGTAGAAGTTTAGCCACTTTTGTTGTTTTTTTCCGTCCTCCTTCTTTTGCTTGGTATTTTCGAGCAGTTTTGTAAATTGGGCGAAGCCGGAACCAGCGATAAGAAGGTCCTGATATACGCCGATGTATCCCCACTGGTCATTTTCATTGGGGGCGGGTATTGAGATGGTCTTTACGGTTTGTCCTGTTGCGGCATCGAGGACGAGGCAGTCTTGGCCGGTGATTACATATACAAGCTTTGAGGCAGCGACGAAATTCGTACCTCTGACGTTGGCGCCGGGGATATGTACCTGATTGTAGCTTCTGTCGAGGTAATCGGGTTTGTAAGTCTGGTCGTAGTAAACGCCGTAGGTGTTGAGGTTTCGGAGGGTTCTTTTCCAGAGGGTTCGGCCGGTATATACATCGCGTGCGATGATGGAGTTTGGTCCTTCGATGAAAAGCCTTCCTTCGACGACCTGTTCCGGTGGGCCGTGACCGTGGCGGGGGAGTATGTCTCCGAAGCCGGAACGGTCTCCGAACCATAACAGGCCGAGAGGGGCCTTAACGAGTTTGTCTTTTGAACAGACGGTGTTGGCGATGTCACCGTATTGACCGACCCAGTCGGCTGAGCCGGGGAGCGCTCCGGTTCTCTTTAGCAGGATGGATTGATCGTATGTTTCAATTCTGCCTCGTTGGGGATTTATTTTTGCGGTTTGTTGGAAGATTTTGAAGTGTTTGTCTTTAGCGATATTTAAGAAAGCGGTTCCGCCATAAGGGCGGAGTGAATATAAAAGGCGCTCGGCGAAGATGTTGTCGTTTTCGAAAGCGGCTGTGGTGAGGTCATCAGCGATGATTAAATCGGCGAAATAGGGGGGGAGTTGTATTGAGGTGATGTCACCAGTGAGGGCGGCGATTCTTTTGCCATAGAAACCGGCGTCGTCCATACGCCGGCGGAAATTTCGGACTTTGGATTGGTTAGTGTCGAGGGCGATAACGTGCAGATTTGATTGTGTAAGCAGCTCTTCGGCCAGTCGGCCATTCCCTTCAAGGCCGAGAACGACGCAATAACCCTCGTTCAGGCCGGTAGTTTTCAGGATTGTTCGGGCTTTTTGTGTCCAGTTGTCATCCGGTAACAAATTTTCAATTGCCAGGGGATATGTTTTCGGCTGAATATTTTCAGGGCCGAAACAATAAATGCCTCCATCAAGTGTAACTACGAAGAGCTTATCATCGGCGGCGAGCATATTCGAGACGGTGCCATCGACTTTTGCCTGCCAAGTAACCTCGGCAGGGGCGTCAGGTTGTGCGGGGATGTTGTGGACGGAGATGAGTCCGTTTTTACCGCTGCAATAGAGCTGCGAGCCTGCCTTTAAGTGAAGTTTTTCAATTTCGGTTGGAATATTTGTTTTCCACAGTCCCTTTGCTTCGGATTTATCAGGGTGTAACGAATAGGCCATGAGTCGGCCGTCTCTGTCCAGACTGATAGCGGCATTATCTGTCAAGAGGGGAAAAGCAGTTCTGGCGATACCCTTGCCGTCGGAGAGCCTGTGGAGTACGCCGTTATTGAAGAACCATTTTTTCCAGGCAGCGACATTATAGCCTCCAATTCCTTTTCCATAGGAAGTTTGTGCTTTGTAATAGAGGAATTCGCCCGTTTTTCTGTCGTAGCAGGCTGGTACACTTCTTCCTCCGGGGACAAGGAGTTTGTCTTGGGTTGCAACAAGGTATCCCTGCGGCCCGACACCGGCGAAGGCAGGGCTGTTGTGCGGCTGTTTAATGAAGATTGAGCCGCTTGCGGTGTTGCTCCAGATTACATCGCCGGTTTCGGCGTCGAGGGCGTAAATGAAGATACCCATAAACGGCCAGATTCCGGCGGCAAAATAGATATTGCCATCGAAGAGAACGGGGGCTCCTCTTGCGGGCCAGGTTGAAATGAGTCTTTCGTTGCCCAGGATTTTGCGGTCCGAAGGTCCGCCGCGAAATTTCCATATCAGCGAGCCAGTTTTTGCACTGAGGCAATACAGGCAGCCATCGTCACTGACGAAATAGACTTTTTCATTTGCGGCGAGGGGTGCGAATCTTACAGGGCCATCGGTGTAGAATCGCCATTTTTCCCGGCCGGTATCAGTATCATAGGCAGTCAAACGGTCACTAACCATTGAGGGGACAAAAATGGTTTTGCCCATTACGACTGGTTCGTAGGAGCCGTCGAACTGTAATTTGTACTGCCAGGGAGGCCATGCGGGAGCAGGGGGGGGTAATTTCCTGACCCACTGCAGGTGCAGCTCGGCGGGCAATGCTTGAGGTGAGACGGCAGTATGTTGAGCGTCATAGCGCCACATTGGCCAGTCGGCGGCAGAGGCTTTTTTCGAGGAAAACGAAGACAAGAACAGCAGAGAAAAAACAAGAAAGCACCCGGCGATATTGGGATTTTGAGTGGAAGTTCTTTTTGATAAGAGCTTATTAGCCTTGCTCAGCATAAATATTCCTTAGCAGGAGCAGTCAAAGTCAGTATATGCGAATACTAACGATGCGATACTGCGGATAGATAAATTATTATTGATAATCATCTTAGAATTCAGTATGCTAAATTATAGCATAAATTTTGAATTATTGAAGGAAATAACCTATGAAACGACGTGACTTCCTTCGGGGGGCTATGGCGGGGGGTGTTGTCGGGGCGGTAAGTCCATCGGTTCAAGCAGGTTTAGGGGTAGAAAAGAACAAATCGAATGCAGTTAAAAGCGAGTTAGGTAGAGTTTCATCCGGGGTTTTTGACGGTGCGGCCAGATACAGCGTTTTGCCAGAGAAGCTTGGCGGAATGAGCCTCGAGCAGTTGCGAGAGGACTATCGCGAGCGGCTTTTCAATCATTATCTGCCGTTCTGGGACAAGGGGGGATATGATAAGCAGTACGGGGGGTTTATGTGCGAGCTTAACGACGACGGGACGGTCCAGAGCGATGAAAAGGACATCTGGTACCAGGGGCGGGGTATATGGGTTTATTCTTTTTTATACAATAATTTCGGTAAAGACAAACGATGGCTTGAGGCGGCGAAAAAGACCCGCGATTTTATGGTGAAGCAGATGTATTCCGGGGAGGGGATGTGGATTCAGTCAGTTCGTCGAGACGGGACGGCAATGGCGGGCGCTATTGCTCAGGGCAGCGGAGATGATATCTATGGGGCTATGTTTGCGGCGGCGGGACTTATAGAATATTACAAAGCCGCCGGCAATGATGAAGACCTCGAATTAGCAAAAACTTCCATATTGAAGTCAGTGCAAAGATATGACGAGCCGAATTACCGTGAGAACGGGTATCGAGTGCAGGGGCATTCTTTTATGATGGTTTGGACACTTACGCAGCTTCTGTCATATCAGTCAGACGAGCGGCTGGAAAAACTTGTTAGCGAGCACGTGGATAACATAATGAACAAGTTCTGGAACCCGCGATACGGGATAAGCAACGAGCAGCTTCAACATGACTATTCACGATTACCTTCGGCTGAAACATCTATGGTTCCGGGACACTCGGTTGAGACGCTTTGGATGGTGATGTTCGAGGCATTGCGTATTAAAGACAGGGGGCTGTTTGACGAGGTCAAGGGGCGGTTTCGCCGTTTGGTTGAAATGAACTGGGATTATGTATTCGAGGGTTTCGGGGAGAGTTTTAATGTATTCGGGACTTCGGGGAAGGCCGCTGGGACGGATTTTGAGATAAAATGCATGTGGCCACTTTGCGAGATAATGGTTGGTTGTATGACGGTTCTGGAGTACAGCGGCGACGTTTGGGCGAAGGAGTGGTACGAGCGAGTTCGGGCTTTTACCCTGCGGACAATGACGACCGATTACGGAGTTTGGCGACAGGCAGTCGACCGGTCAGGCAAAGACAAGAAGAGGCCCACTATATCGATATACCGGAAGGGCAGTTTTCATCAGCCTCGATATATGATGCTGGATATGCTAAGTCTGGAACGTATGATAAAAAATAACGGCAAACTTACACCATTTGGTGTTTAATTTCGCAGTTTAATTTCAAAGGATACTTTTTTCAGATGGAACAGAAGAGTTTTACATTTACTATCAAATGCAGAGCTGTTTTTTGCAGAGTTTTTATTTTTGTTTTTTTGTTGAGCAGCGTCTGCAGGGGTGAAGACTGGACAACTTACCGCTTCGACAACAGGCGCAGCGGGATTAGTAGTGAGGCTTTAGGTGCGCAGCTTTTTCTTCAATGGAAATTCATACCGACTCATCCGCCGAAGACAGCGTGGCCGCAACCTGCTGAAGAGCTGCCGAGAATGCACAGCGACATCGCCTATCACACGGCAGCAGCCGGTAATAGTATATATTTCGGGTCTTCGGTAACAGACGTGCTTTATTGCCTTGATGCGGCTACGGGGAAAATACGCTGGGACTTTTTTGCGGAAGGGCCGATACGCTTTGCTCCGACGGTTTATAAGGGGAGGATTTATTTCGGCTCGGATGACGGATATGTCTATTGCGTCGATGCTGAGAAGGGGGGGCTTGTGTGGAAATACCGTGCCGGTCCAAGCGATGAGAAGGTAATCGGCAACGGTAGAATGATATCTTTATGGCCGGTGCGAACGGGTGTTGTAGTTGATGAGGGTATAGTTTATTTTGGGGCGGGGGTCTTTCCATACGAGGGTATATATATTTGCGCCCTCGGGGCTGCGGACGGTTCGGTTATCTGGAAAAATGATTCAATCGGCGAGCGCGGGCATGAACTGGACTACAGCGGCATATCGCCGCACGGTTATCCGCTGGTGTCGGAGGATATTCTTTACATACCATCGGGGCGGTCGATGCCGGCAGGTTTTGATAAGAAGAGCGGAAGATTTCTTTTCTATGCTTCCTGTGGGGGCAAAACGGGGGGGGCTTGGGCTCTTTTGGAAGGTGAGCAGCTTATAGCAGGAGTTGATACGGCACACGGGGTTTCGGGGAGTCCTGCAAAAA
>CAZTKW010000045.1:0-12113 GCA_964614315.1 uncultured Pirellulales bacterium | reverse complement strand
ATAGAAAACATACTGAAACAATTTCCTGAGCGGGCTGACTATATTTTGCAAAAAAATAAACTGTTGGAGCAAAACCAATTCTAATAAAATAGTGGATAGTGCCTCAAAACATTAAATTCGAAAAGTTGGAGGTTCTAAATTATGGCCGAAAAAACAGAACTTTATGATTGTATTATAATAGGTGCAGGTCCCGCCGGCCTGGCCGCCGCCCTTTATACGTCACGGGACAGATTAAAAACCTTGGTGCTTGAAAAACTTTTACCCGGCGGACAAATCAGCAACACCGACAAAATAGAAAACTACCCCGGCATCGAACGAATAGACGGCCCCGGTCTGATTGAACAAATGCAAAACCAGGTGCTCAGCTTCGGGGCTGAGTTAAAGACCGGCTGCGAAGTTACGGCATTGAAAAAACTACAGGATGGCAATATCGAGGTTAGTTGCGACGACGACAACTATGCCACAAGGGCCGTTATCCTGGCGCTGGGCAGTGACTATCGAAAACTTGGCGTCCCCGGAGAAGAAGAGTTCCGAAACGCCGGTGCAGGAGTTAGCTATTGCGGAACCTGTGATGCACCCTTCTTCAAAGGAAAACAGGTCGTTGCCGTCGGAGGAGGCAACACCGCTATCGAAGAAACACTCCACCTGACCAAATTCGCCGAGAAGGTAACAATAATACACCGAAGAGACCAGTTTAGGGCAACCAGAGTGCTGACCGAGGAACTTTTACAAAAAGCAGGCGAGCCAAACTCGAATTTGATTATAAAATACGACACCGTAGCGACAGCCATCGAAGGCCGGGAAAAAGTCGAGTCGGTCAGACTTAAAAACGTAAAAACCGGCAAAGAAGAAAACTATCCCTGTGACGGTGTATTCATATTCATAGGTATGGTACCGAATACCGGCTTTTTGAAGGGTTTTGTCGGCCTGACCGAAAACGGTTTTATCAAATGCGACTGTGCATATCTTCGAACTAAGGTTCCCGGTGTCTTTGTCGCCGGTGACTGCAGGGTCGGTGCCGCAATGCAGCTCGCCACAGCCGCCGGTGACGGTGTAACTGCGGCGATGATGCTCAAGCAGTATTTCAGAGACCCAGACTGGTGGAATGAACCCGTCAGCGATATACTTCAGCCGGGCGGATGGTAAACCTTAAAACACTTTTTAAGGAACTCATTGGCATTAGTTACACGCCAAAAGCACAAAAGTGTTGATATATACTCCGGTCCGCAATATGCTATTGGGTGAAAAAGTTGATTTTTTGGGAGAATGACTATGCAGACAAAGCAATTAGGCTATACAGATTTACAACTGACTACCGTGGGATTAGGGGCCTGGGCAATGGGCGGGCCGTGGCTGTTCGGCTGGGGACCGCAGGATGACGACCAGTCGATTGCTACAGTCCAGAGGTCAATGGATGAAGGTATCAACTGGATAGATACAGCCCCTATTTATGGCCATGGCCGTTCAGAAACTGTTGTTGGAAGAGCCCTAAGGCAAATAAAACAAAAACCACTTATCGCCACCAAGTGCGGCCTGTGCTGGGACGAGAACCACGAAAGAATAACACGCTTAAAAGCCGAAAGCGTCCGGGCCGAGTGTCACGACAGCTTAAAAAGGCTCGGCATAGACACGATAGACCTGTACCAGATACACTTCTATGAGCCGGACGAAGATATCGAAGAAGCCTGGACCGAAATGGCAAGGCTGGTCGAAGAGGGCAAAGTGCGATATATCGGCGTGTCGAATTTTAGTGTAGAGCAAATCAAACGCATACAGAAAATCCACCCTGTCGCCTCGCTTCAGCCGCCCTATAGTATGCTCCATCGAGAAGTTGAAGACGAGCTTTTAGGCTATTGCCGACAGAATGATATCGGCGTTATCGTATATAGCCCGATGCAGAGAGGCCTGCTCGCCGGCAAATTCAACTCCGAACGCCTTGCAAATCTGCCCGAAGGCGACCATCGAAAAACAAATCCTGACTTCCAGCAGCCGCAGTTTGGCGCTACGTTGGAACTCGTCGAACAGCTAAAAAAAATCGCCGAACGCAGCGGCAGAACCTGCTCACAGCTGGCGATTAGCTGGACCCTTCGTCGAAGCGAGGTTACCGCCGCTATTGTCGGAGCAAGAAAGCCCGAACAGATTACGGAAACCGCCGCTGCTTCAGACTACGTACTAAGCCCTGAAGACCTCGAAGAAATTGAAAAATTATTGGCCGAACGTCAGGCAAAAATTGATACCAAGTGAATTATAAAGAGGGCAAAAAATGGCAGATAATAAAAACTTGTATACAAGCCCGCTCGTTGAAAGAAACGCTTCCAAAGAAATGGCCGAACTTTTCGGTGCCCAAAAAAAGTTCAGCACATGGCGAAGACTCTGGCTCGAACTTGCAAAGGCGCAAAAGAAACTTGGCCTGGACATAAAACAAACCCAGATAAACCAGATGGCCGCACACCTTGACGATATCGATTTTAACAGGGCCGCCCGCTACGAAAAGAAATTTCGCCATGACGTTATGGCGCATATCCACACCTTCGCCGACACCGCCCCGAAAGCTGCACCAATTATTCACCTTGGCGCAACAAGCTGCTACGTCGCGGATAACACCGATTTGATAATTATGCGAGAGGCGCTGCAGTTAACTGCCGGCAAACTTGCATCCATAATAAACCTCCTGAGCAAATTCGCAAAGAAGTATCGTTCCCTGCCGACATTGGGCTTTACACATTTTCAGCCGGCCCAGTTAACCACCGTCGGCAAAAGGGCGGCGCTGTGGTGCTATGAATTTGTGATGGACATGGCAGAAGCCGAACACCGGCTCGACACTTTGCCCTTTAGAGGTGTAAAAGGCACCACCGGAACGCAGGCCTCCTTTCTGGCGCTTTTTGACGGTAGTCATAACAAGGTCAAAAGGCTCGATAAAACAATTGCCGCTGCATTCGGCTTCAAAAAAACCTGTGCAGTTACCGGCCAGACCTATCAGCGAAAAACCGATACCCTTGTAGTAAACACCCTCGCCTCCATAGCACAATCCGCCCACAAAATGTGCAACGACCTTCGACTGCTTGCAAATCTAAAAGAACTCGAAGAGCCTTTCGCTAAGACTCAGGTCGGCTCTTCTGCAATGGCATACAAAAGAAACCCAATGCGTGCAGAAAGGGTAACAGCCCTTAGCAGGCTGGTTCTGAGCCTTGCTTCCAGCCCGCAGATGACCGCTTCAGAGCAGTGGTTTGAAAGAACGCTCGACGATTCAGCCAACAGGCGTATTGTAATCCCTGAAGCATTTTTGGCAGTTGACGGAATTTTGGAAATCCTTATCAACGTTCTGGATGGTCTTGTGGTTTATCCGAAAGTTATTGCTGCACATGTAGCGGCCGAACTTCCCTTTATGGCCTCTGAAAATATCTTAATGGCAGCCGTCAAGGCTGGCGGCGACAGACAAAAAATCCACGAAAAAATAAGACAGCACTCTCAAGCCGCTGCCGCTCAGGTAAAACAACTCGGTAAGGCAAATGACCTGATTGACCGCCTAAAAGCCGATAAAGCTTTCAGCAAAGTCAATCTCAAAGGCGTATTGAATCCGAAAAGCTATATAGGCCGGGCACCGCAGCAGGTCGATGAATTCATAAAAATTATCGTAACGCCAATCCGCAGAAAATACCGCAAACAATTAAACAGAACAGTGGAACTTAAAGTATGAGATATTTTATTAGAGCTGTCGCCCGGTTCTCAGAATAAAAATCTCGGAGCAGAAAAAAATGACAAGAGAAGAGTTGATAAAACGCATCAAAGAAACTGCATATCTTGAAGGTGATTTTACCCTTCGAAGCGGAAAGAAAAGCAAATATTATCTCGACAAATATCTTTTCGAGACCTGCCCCGATATCCTTAAAGCCCTTGGCGAAGAATTCGCCAAATATGTTACCTCTGATATTACCTTAATAGCCGGCGCCGAATTAGGCGGCGTGGCCTTAGCTGCAGCGACTGCAATGGCAACAGGCAAAAACTGGGTAATCATTCGCAACAGCAAAAAAGGTTACGGCACGGGAAATATGGTCGAAGGCGTCCTGAATGCCGGTGACGTAGTCCTGCTCGTTGAAGACATTGCGACTACCGGCGGCCAGGTCCTCGAAGCGGCAAAGATTATCACCGAAGCCGGTGCGACCGTAAAAGAAATCGTTTGTGTAATTGACCGCAGACAGGGAGCTGAGGAAAACATCAGCAATGCCGGCTACAAATTTGACTCCATCCTTACAAAAAACGACCTCGGCATAAAAGACTAACAAACCAGCAGTGCGATAATCCTTTTGGCGATGGTTGTTTTGGTTGCGTTTTCGATTTTAATCCAGCCGCCGTTCGAAGTTTTTATCTGAACTGTCGACTTGTCTGAGCCGATTGCATCCGGACTGTTGGCGATTATCATATCGAGATTTTTTTCCTTGAGTTTTTTTTCGGCCCGGCTTCGGATAGCTTTGTCCTCAAGGGCGAAACCGACAACAATCTGCCCTTTTACCATTTTACTTGTAACTCTTCTTTGCCTTCCCGCCCATTTGAGAATGTCGGCTGTGGGTTTTAATTTGATACTAAGAGATTTATTTTGTTTTTTGATTTTGCTTTTGGCCGGTCGGACAGGCGTATAATCAGCTACCGCAGCCGCCATGATAAGGCAATCACATTTATCAAAATATCTTTTGACCGCTGCAAACATCTCACAAGCGCTTTCCACCCCGACAAATTCCACGCCCACCGGAGGCTGCAGCTCACAAGTGCTGATAACTGTCACCTTATGACCGCTCGAAACTGCTGCGCGGGCAAGTGCATATCCCATCCGGCCGCTGCTTGCATTGGAAATAAAACGCACCGGGTCAATGTACTCCCGCGTCCCGCCTGCTGTGATTAAAAAACGCATTTTGGTCTTTTCTATCGAATGCTTCACAAAAACCGCCTCGGCGGTCTAAGAGCTGAAAGGCCGCCTGTGCCGGGATTAACTCTTTTTTATCTCGGAAGCGATTTTCTCTATCGCCTCTAATATGTCCTGCGGCTCGCTCATTCTCCCCACACCTTCAGCCCCGCAGGCAAGCCGTCCTTCTTCAGGCCCGATTAATTCAAACCCCATTTCTTTCACCGTCTTTACATTTCGCTGCACAGCCGGATTGTCCCACATATTACTATTCATTGCAGGGGCCAGGACTACCCGCTTGCCCCAGAAGGCACAAAGAACGGTACTGAGCAAATCGTCACAGATGCCGTTGGCGATTTTGCCGATGATATTGGCTGTCGCCGGTGCTACCAAAACAATATCCGCCCAGTCTGTAAGGTTTATATGGCTGATGTTATATTCTTCACCCATACCCCATAAACTCGTAAAAACTGCCGAACAGGTAACTGCCTCGAAGCTTTTTGGCCCGACCAGTTCGCAGGCCGATTCAGTCATTACCGTCTTTACATTCGCCCCCAAACCGCTCAACTTGCTGGCCAAATCGACTGCCTTATATGCCGCCACGCCCCCGCTGACTCCCAGCAGAATGTTTATATCCTCCAGATTAGCTCTTTTCGCGGCCATCGCCTGCCCAATCAAAACTCTTCCCGCTCTTTTATTTTGCTTGATTGACTATCGATAACTACCTTGTCCTCCTTAATCTCCTGTACAACAATCTCCAAGTTTGTTTTGCCTTCCGTATCTTCGATTAAAGGACGAGAACCGCTGATTAACTCCGCCAATCGCTTTTGAATCATAGCCGTCAGCTTAAACCTGCCTCCAACCTTATTAACTAAGTCTGTACTCTTGAGTTCTTCAATCATTTTCTTCTTTATCTCCGATATTTTCTTGTATAATTTGCACCACCTCGCGTACCGCTTGTTCCAGTTTGTCGTTTATAACCATATTGTTATAATACTGCCAGGCCGCAGCCATTTCATCATCCGCCCAGTCTAATCTTTCTTCCGCCCTCTCAGCGTCTTCCCTGCCGCGCTGGTTCATACGTGCAGCCAGTTCCTTTTGGGTCGGAGGAAAAATAAATATCATTTTCGCATCTGGGTATATCACCTTTGCTTGCCTGGCTCCCTGAACATCAATTTCCAAAAGAACCGTTTTGCCCGCCCCTAATGCCTCCTCCACTTTGTCTCTCGGCGTGCCGTATAAGTTCCCGAAAACCTCGGCATATTCCAGCAACTGGCCATTATCAATCCGTTCCTGAAATTGCTCTTTTGATATAAACCAATAGTCTTGACCGTCAACTTCAGACTCCGATTTCTGCCGAGTTGTAACCGATACACTAAGGTAGGCGTTATCAAACTGCTTGACCGCCTCTCTGCAAATCGTGCTTTTCCCGACTCCTGATGGGCCGCTTATTATCACTACCTTGCCTTTTGTGTTTTGCTGATTGTTCATCTAAACTTTCACTCTATATTCTGAACCTGTTCTTTAATCCTGTCTACCCGGCATTTGATATCAACCACCCAGCGGATAACATCAATATCAGAGGTCTTGCTCGCAATGGTATTGGCTTCTCTAAGCATCTCCTGGCTGATAAAGTCCAGCTTACGCCCGGCCTGACTATTGCCCTTAATATTCATATCCTGCCCCTTTTCACCGCCTATACTACTTTCACAACTCTGGGCGAACTGCTGAAGGTGAGAATCCAGCCGGGCTATCTCTTCGGATATATCAGAACGTTCAGCCAAAATCGCAACCTCTCGCGCAAGTGTTGGCTCGTCCAGATTCAGTTTTCCATCTGCCAGCAGAACATCGACTCTTTTCTTCAGTTTCTGTTTATATTCCTGCGGAACCTCTTCACTCCGGGAGCGTATCTGCTCAAGGGCATCTTTTATCGCTTTACAATGTTCTTCCAGGTCGGCCCTCAGAGCCGCTCCTTCCTCTGCACGCATCCGCTTAAGATTTTCTATCGCTTCCTGAGTAATGCTCAACACGTTTTCTTTGATTTGGCTCATTGATTCTTTATCCTGCAGGACGGGCACCAGCATCCCCGGAAGCGCCAGCAAGCCCGCCATATCTATCGGGCATTTAACATCAATCGAAGATGCTATCTCGTCCAATCTTGCCACATACGCCTTCAGAGCGGTATCATCTATATCGAAAAGTGCGTTTGCCGAAACATTTTTGAGCCGAAGAACATAATTTATTGTTCCTCTCGACAATTCTTTAGCCAGAAATTTCTCGATAGTGTCTTCGAGAAATGTCATTGATTCCGGCAGCTTTATCCTCGCCTTGAAATAACGATTGTTAATCGTCTTGATTTCTACTGCGTAGGTTATGTCGTTGAATTGCCCCTCTGCGTCCCCGTATCCGGTCATACTGTTTATCATAGAAACTCAACCTTAAAACATAACTTAATCGCCAGTCCGGCCTATATATAACATACACCAAAATCCTCTACTCTCATTATTCAGGTGGAATTGCTTCGGTACTCGTATCTGTAGTTGAAGGTGCCGTCTGCTGGACCGCCGCATCTTCCCCGAAATTACTGACCGTGGGCTTGTAGTATTTCGCCATTACAACCGCAAGCGTCAAAAACACGCCAACAAGTATTATGGTAAACCACGTCAGCCGGTCGCCCGTCTTCGAACCGAAGATTCCGCCTGCTGCACCCATTCCGCCGAATGCACCGCTCAGGCCCCCGCCTTTACCCTTCTGAATCAATATCAATAGAACCAAAAGAACCGCGCAGACAAGAAAAATAAAGGCCACGAACTTCATTATAAAACCTACTGCCAAAAATGGAAAAACTGTCATATTCTTTCCCCTGTCAATTATACTGCTGCCTGAATTATCGCAAGAAAGTCATCTGATTTCAAACTTGCACCGCCTACCAGAAGGCCGTCAACATCCTGCTGCGCCATCAGTTCCGACGCATTCTCCGGCTTTGCAGAACCGCCGTACTGAATCCGAATCTCTTCTGCCAGCTTACCGTCATACATCTCTCCGAGTATCTTTCTTATCAGAGCGTGTACCTCTTGTGCCTGCTCCGGTGTCGCCGTAAGACCCGTCCCGATGGCCCACACAGGTTCGTAAGCTATCGTCACCGCTGAAACTTTCTCGGCGCTTAAACCAGCCAGACCTGCTTTTATCTGCCGGCTCACAACCTCTGATGTCTGCTCGGCCTTGCGCTCTTCCAGAAGTTCACCTACACACAAAATCGGCAAAAGACCGCCGGAAATAACAGCCGAAACCTTTTTATTTATCAAATCATCACTTTCACCGATTACATGCCTGCGCTCCGAATGGCCGCATAACGCGTATGTACAACCCACATCCTTCAGCATCGCCGCGCTTATCTCACCGGTGAAAGCTCCTTTCTCTTCTATATAAACATTCTGGGCTCCCACCGCAATTCGAGCTGTACTAACAGCTTCAACAACAGCAGGAATATAAACAAAAGGCGGTATTACCGCCACATCAACACTCTTGCCTGTACTCTCTGATAAACCCGATGCCAAACTCTTTGCCAGATTTACGCCGGTATGACTGTCCGTGTTCATTTTCCAGTTGCCGGCTACAAATGGCTTCCTCATAAAATGCTCCTGTAACTAATCTGTTAAAGCAGTTCTGTCGCCTTCGGGAAACTCCCTAATATCGAAAGCTGCAGACAATGTTTACGTGTCTCTTCCAGCGCCTTCTGGACATTTTCATCCGTTCTGTGACCGAGAATGTCCATTAGGAAATAATATTCCCACTGCCTTTTCTTGCTCGGACGGGACTCTATGTTCGTCAGATTGATGCTGTAAGTACGTAAAACATCCAGCACGTCCGCCAAAGCGCCAACCTTGTGAGCGGTGCTGAACATGATAGCTGTTTTGTCTTCACCTGTCGGCTTTGCGTCATCCTGGCTGACTACCAGAAAACGCGTTATGTTGCTTGTAATGTCCTCGATTTTTTCACACACAATTCCCAAACCATAAAGCTCCGCTGCAATCGCTGAGCCTATCGCCGCCGTGCCCGCCTCTTCGGATGCCATCTGTGCGGCTCTGGCGCTTGACGCAACCGCCACCGTACTATCTTCACGGTCCTTAAAGGTAGCGCTTAACCAGTTTCGGCACTGAACAAATATTTCCGGCTTCGAGTATATCTTTTTAATCTCGTTCAACTGACAGTTTGCCAGAAGATTATGATGAATAGCCATCAGAACTTCAGAGCATATCTTAACATTCGATTCTATCAGAGCATCAAGCGTCTCTATGACGCCTCCCCCGGTGGTATTTTCTATCGGGACAACACCCAGGTCACAGTGACCTTTGGTTACCTCGCCGAAAATGCTTGTGATGTCGGCCAGCGATTCGTATTCCACGCTCTGACCGAACTTCAGCAAGGCCGCCGTATGGCTGTAGCTGCCCTCCGGACCTAAGTAACCGATTCGCAATGGCCTCTCAAGAACAAAAGAACCGCTCATCAATTCCCGCCAGATAGCGGCTAAACACTTGTCCGGCAGTGGGCCCTTATTCGCCTCGGCAAGACGGGCAAAAACGTCCTTCTCACGGTCGGGGGCATAAATGGCACTGTCATCTTTGGACTTCAGCTTGCCTATTTCGACCACAACACGGGCACGCTCATTGAGAAGCTCGACAAGTTTGCGGTCAAGCTCGTTAATCTTTTTTCTTAACTCTTCAAGAGACATATTTCAAAAATAAAATTGTAAACAAATCTTCTCTGGCCGTTTTTATAAAAACCAGTATATTTAACACAATTCTGGCTTACAGTCAATGTTTTTGGCTCATTAGACAATATTTAATCCCAGAATAAAGACAAAATATGCAAAAAGTAACAAAATACACAATTTTTGACACAAAATGGGGCTCTTTTGGACTCGCCGCCGCTCAGTCTGCCCTTTTAAGAACCCAGCTGCCCACCCCAAACACTGAAAAAATCAAAGCCGTTCTCCTGAAAAATCTCCAAAACCCTCAATACGATAAAAACCTTCTCAAAACCCTCCAGCAGCAAATAATCGCTTACTTTGACGGCTCTACCGTAAATTTCAGCCTCGATATCCCCCTCGCACTCGATGGTTTCAGCCAATTTGCCGTTTCCGTACTGACCGCCTGTAGAGATGTCAGCTTCGCCCAAACAATAACTTATGCTCGATTAGCAAAAAAGGCGGGCCGACCAGCCGCCGCAAGGGCTGTCGGCCGAATAATGGCAAAAAATCCCGTACCTTTAATTGTACCATGCCATCGGGTCATAAGAACCGACGGCACTCTCGGCGGTTTCTCCGCGCCCGGCGGTATATCTCTGAAAAGAAAACTCCTCTTACACGAAAAAACCTGAAAATAGGAAAATTAAACCAACACCCATTGTCAGCTCAGGATCAAGCCTCCATTCAAACCATCAGTTTTGCCCGCGTGAGCCGGTACCAAAAATCCTCTGCCCCTGTACCAATGTATAGGCTGGTTACTTTACTTCAACGATCGAGTTATATTCCCCGAACGGATTCAATTCCGTGTGTTCGTTATAAGGGTCCTGCTGCCATTGTCCGTCAACCACCACACGATACCGGTATTTCCCGGTCGGAAGCTTCAGCTTCGTCTGCCATACACCGCTTTGCCCAACCTTCTGCAGCTTCGTCTCTGTCGGCTGCCAGTTATTAAAGTCACCCGCTAACTGAACGCTCTCGGCACGGGGATACAGAGTCACAAAAACCATCGCATCGTTTATCTGGCTTACTCCGTAAAAATCAGACAGCTTGGTGTCGATATCCACTGGAGGTGCCGCCGCCTCCAGTTCAGCCGCAGTTTCCACAGGCTCTATAGTCGACACGGCTGTTTCTGTTTCCGTATCTCTCGCCGTATCCATTACACCCTGCGCCGTTGCGGCTTTCGCGACTTCTGCAGCCTCCTGGCTTGGTTGTACCGCTTCTGCTTTGCCCGCTTGTACTGTTTGCAGCACAGGCTCCGCTGTCTCAGCCTTGCCAACTTCTATACTTTGTATAGCTGGCCTGGATACCTGGGCTCTGGGAGATTCCACCGTTTGGACGGCCGCCTTTGCTTTTTCTGTCTTAAAAGGCTCTATCGTTTTTATTTCAGGCTTTATCGACTGCAGCAATTCATCGGCCGTGCTGCCGAGCGCATCGAGCTGGCTGGACAATGTGTTGACAAGCTCATGTCGCTGCTGCTTGCTTTCCGAATCGATAACCTCCTGTGCCAAAGCTCGAAAATCTTTCTGGCCCTTACTCGCCGGGTCATATTCGCTGATGGGCTGGCCGAAACTGGCTGCCTCTTTGAGCTTCGTATTGAAATTAACCATTGTTTTGAACATCTTATCGCCAAAGTGCGACCGCAGTTCAGCCAAAATCTCTCTGGCCATCTTCGTCCTGACGTCATACATGCTTGCAAGTACCCCGACATTGACCTCCTGACTGCACCGTTCGCAGAGAATATTCAGTGTTTCAAGCTGCTTGCTGAGCCCGTGAAGTGAAAAATAACCCGTCTCAACAGGGACAACAACATCAGTAGAGGCCCTTAGCGCGTTGAACGTAAGTAGACCTACTGCCGGAGGACAATCGATTATTACATAATCGAAATCGTTTACTTCATCGAGCACATTTTTTAAACAGCATTCACGCTCGCTGACCCCCGTCATTTGCTGCTCGAAGGCCGAAAGGTCAATACTGGAAGGGGCCATATCAAGATTGTCCCCTATCTGCCAAAGGATTTCGGTCAGCTTTATCGGCTCGTTTCTGCTTTTGCTTATCAGTACATCATAGATGCTCTGTTCAATCTGTTCTTCAGGCACAGCCAGACCGACCGCACAATGTGATTGCGGGTCCATATCAACCAGCAATGTACGCTGCCCCAATTCAGCAAGGGCACTCGCCAGGTTTATCGATACCGTTGTCTTGCCACACCCGCCTTTTTGATTAACAACTGCTATTGTTCTCATAGTTTTCTCTCTTAACTGTAATAACAGCCTGAAAATGCCCCTTTTCACCGCAAAATTGACTCAGAATTCGTCCATTTTGCGGCAAAAACACATAAAACAACACTGATAATTCATTGGTTTATTCTGCTATATTACGTTAAGGACTTTACTTTTTATGGGACTGGCCGATAAAAAATCACCAATAACAGCATTAATAACCCCTTTTCAACTGTCGTTAAACCGTTAG
>CAZTKW010000044.1:0-12145 GCA_964614315.1 uncultured Pirellulales bacterium | reverse complement strand
ATTTTGAGAAGGGAATTTTCCCCCACAATAATCCGCCTATTTTAACATTGGAAATGCTTTGTGTATCGGGTGTGCAAATTTGTACGTTTTTCGCGTCATTTTGTCACTTTTTTTTCAATTTTTCTTCTTTTCCCGCTTTTTTCCCCGCTTTTTTGAACTTTTTGTCGTTTTTTTTGCGTTTTTTTGACGTTTTTTTCCATTTTCTTCCAATAAAAAGAGCCTTTCCCATCCACCGCCTACGCCCCACGAACCACTATTCACGAACCACAAATCACGATTCACAACCCACGATCCACGAACAACGAATAAAAAAACAAACCCAATTTCCTTCAATACTTAATGAACATAAATCCTGTCATAACAAGTCCTTATAAACAAAAAACGCGCCTTGAGCTGCCTGCAAAACAACCTCCATCAAACCCAATCAAACCCATTTTTCAAAACCAGCCGTAATTTTCTTCTGTTAATAAAACTTGTTTTTTGTGCAAAAATCCATATCTTGGATATTTTTGAAGGACTCTAAACCGAAATTAAGGGAATTTTATGCCGCGAAAAATTGTTGTAACTTCTGCTCTGCCCTATGCTAATGGCTCGATACACATCGGCCATCTGGTGGAATACCTCCAGACTGATATCTGGGTTCGCTTTCAGAAAATGTGCGGCAACCAATGTCTCTACTTCTGCGCCGATGATACACACGGCACACCCATTATGATAAGTGCCCGCGCCGCCCAAATCACACCGGAAGAATTGATTGAGCGGATGCACAAAGAGCACAAGGCCGATTTCGACGCCTTTTACATCGAATTTGATAATTATTACTCGACCCACTCGACGGAAAACAAATACTTTAGTGAACTGATTTTCGACCGTTTGAACCAGGCTGGCTCCATCACAAAACGAAAAATTGAACAGGCCTATTGCGAAAATTGCAAAATGTTCCTCCCCGATAGATACATCCGCGGTACCTGCCCTCGATGCAAAGCCGAGGACCAATACGGCGATTCCTGTGACAACTGCAGCGGAACACATCAGCCGACAGAGCTGATTAATCCTCACTGCTCCACCTGCTCAACTGAGCCGGTCCGTAGAGAAAGTGAGCATTACTTCTTCAAACTGGCTGATTACGAAAAACAACTAAAAGACCTGATTACTAAAGGACACACCCAGCAATCGGTCGCCAATAAGCTTGATGAATGGTTCACAGCCGGCCTCAAAGACTGGGACATCTCACGCGATGGGCCATATTTTGGCTTCAAAATCCCCGGTGAAGAAAACAAATTCTTCTACGTCTGGCTCGATGCTCCGATAGGATATATGGCCTCAGCAAAAAACTACTGTGATAAAAATAACCTTGATTTCGACAAGCTATGGAACAGCGACGAGTACGAACTTTACCATTTCATCGGCAAGGACATTATGTATTTCCATGCACTGTTCTGGCCGGCGATGTTAATTGGAGCAAACTTCAAAACCGCAAATAAACTCTTTGTGCATGGCTTTTTAACCGTCGACGGCACAAAAATGAGCAAGTCACGTGGTACTTTCATAAAGGCAGCTACATATCTCAAATACCTCGATCCCGAGTACCTGCGATACTACTATGCCGGCAAACTGACCGGTGGTATAGAAGATATAGATTTGAGCTTGGACGATTTTCTAAACAAAACCAACTCTAATATGGTAGGCAAATTTGCAAACCTTGCCTCTCGTTCAGGCCCGATGCTCACAAAAAAACTAAACGCCCAAATTGGCACATTAGATGATTCAGGCAAAGAGTTAATCGCTAAACTCACAGCCGCAAAAGACCAAATTATCCAAAACTATGAAAATCTTGAATATTCCGCCGTCGTGAGAACAATTACTGCACTGGCAGACGAGGCAAACCGCTACGTAGAACAAAATCAGCCCTGGACAACTGTGAAAACCGATTTGGAAAAAACACGGACAACACTCACGGCGGTTATAAATGCCGTGCGTATCCTGACTATATACCTAAAGCCTATACTGCCTAAATATGCCGAAAGAATAGAAAAATTTCTAAATATTGATAAACTGAATTTTGCTGATATAGATACTGTCCTGGAAAATCATAAAATAAATAAGTTTGAACGATTGGTCGAAAGAATTGACAGAAAGCAGGTGGACGCTATGATGGAAGAAAGCAAAGAAACCGAAGCCGGCAAACCGACAGCAGCCGAACCCGCCGAACCTATACAGCCGGAATGCACAATTGAAGATTTTGCAAAGATTGACCTGCGGATTGCCAAAGTTGTAAAGGCCCAGCCCGTCGAAGGCGCTGACAGGCTCCTGCGACTGCAACTGGATTTGGGTCCTGTTCAAAGAGAGGCCTTGGCTGGTATCGCCCATGCCTATAAACCCGAAGATTTGAACGGAAAACTCGTCGTTTGCCTTGCCAATCTAAAACCCAGAAAAATGAAATTCGGCGTCTCCGAAGGTATGATTCTGGCAGCCGGCACCGGCGGTAAAGATATCTTTATGCTCTCAGTAGATACGGGAGCAAAACCGGGACAGAGAATCAAGTGATAAAAAAATGAAAAAAAAGCTCGAAAAAATTGCTCAAGAGGATGGGCGATACAATATACGCGCCATAAAGTTCATTTACGAAGGACTTGACAACGTAAAAAAAAATACCACCGAACCCGGCCACGTAACCGGACAGGCCCTATGTGAACAACTTCGCAAATTAGCTATTGAAAAATGGGGGCTTTTGGCAAAGTTGGTACTGAATACCTGGGGTGTAAAAAAAACACGGGATTTCGGCGAAATCGTGTACCTCATGATAAAACATAATTGGATGAGTGCCCAGCCGACCGACACAATCGAAGACTTCGACAATGTTTACGATTTCAAAACCGTCTTCAAAGACCGTTTCGAATTCTAATAGATTCCCGTTCTAAGCCTGAACTTTCAGCTTTGACTTTAAGCTATATGCTCAGTAACTGAAAGAAATATCGAAATGTCGCCTATCCGCTCAATAGACGTGAAATATATTTTTGTGTCCAGGGACATACGTTTATGCATATTCCGCATATAGTTGAAGGTACTCCTATTTTTCCAGAAAGCTCTTTAGCATTATCACAGCAGGCAAACGCATTGTATATTATTTCCCTTTTCATTCTCGGCTTCCAGGTTTCGCCTGAAATTGCTCTTGCAGGACAATGAGTTACGCACTTATCACAATCACCGCAATAAGATTTCTTTATAGGCTCACCGACTTCCAACTCAGCATCGGTAAGCACCGAGGCGAGACGAATCGCCGGGCCGTATTCTCTGGTTATCAAAAGCGCCGATTTCCCCACCCAGCCCAATCCTGCAAGTGTCCCTATTGTCTTATGAGGAAGTTTAGTAGCCAGTGTATCAAAATCCAGATTCTCAAGAGTTGGCTCTATTGCTGCTGCATTATTGCCATGCTTTTCTAAAATATCTACGGTTTGTTTACACAAATACGATAAGAATTCGTTCGCTCTTTTATATTCCTGATAGTAGCGTTTGGTTGGCCCTTTTGATATACCTTCGATTATCCCTGCATCCAGTGCGAAAGCCATCGAAACGGCAAATTTCATCGAGTCCCTTACTTCCCCAGCCAGTTCGCTTATATCCGCAAAGCCAACTAAGCAAGCGCCTTCTTTTATGAGTCTGGATTTTATCTCAGAATTCAAAGAGGCCATATATACCGAACCTTAATTATATTCTCTAATCTTTCTATGTCTTTGATGCCAAAATATTCTCTCGACCTGAAAGAAAAATATGACTTGGCAAATATTGCTCAAGACAAAAATTTTAAAATGATATTTTTGTAATATTCGACTGCTTTTTCTGCATCGCTGATGTCAATATACTCGTCGGGCTTATGGCAAAGATGCGGCTTCCCGGGACCAAAAATCACCTCCGGTACACCTAAAAAAGCAAAATGGGGACCGTCCGTCGTAAAACCCACGGCCTTGGTTTCATTGATGTCGACTACAGAGCAAAAATCTCTGACAAAATCACTATTTTCATCGGTTTCCAATGGGGCCACATCTCGTACAACAGAAATCTCTGCCTCAAACTGAGGATTCTGCCGTTTTAACTTTGCAAAAATTTTTTCAAAATCAGAGATAATTTCCTCATGATTTTGACCCGGGAGAGTACGAATATCTATCTCAACATCACACTGGTCGGGAACAACATTAACTGCCTTACCACCAAAAATCCTGTTGATGCTCATAGAGCAGGACCCTAAAAGTTCGTGAGGAACGTATACAATTTCATAATCTTCTAACTCATCCAGAAAAGCTTTCATTGAAGTTATCGCGTTTATGCCTAATTCCGGTGTCGAGCCGTGAGCGGTTTTGCCCTTGGTTGTAACTCTAAGCCAAAATATGCCGCGATGCCTCGTTACAACCTCAAAATCCGTTGGCTCTGGAATAATAACACCAGCCAATTCAGGCATACCCCTCAAGTCCTGAACATATCGTAATGACCCGCAGCTGTCGGTTTCTTCGCCTGCTGCAGCAAAAAAGATAATGTCGCCTTTTAGCTCGATGTCGGAATCTACAACTTGCCTAATTGCCGCAACTACGGCGGCGATTCCGCCTTTCATATCCGCTGAACCCCTGCCGTGAATCCTGCCATCAACCTCAACTCCCAAAAAGGGCGGATATTCCCAACTCACCCCGCCGGGAGGAACAACGTCAAGATGACAAACAAATAACAATCCTTGTCTTTCCCCGGATGATTTGACCTGGGCTGAGATATTGGCCCGGTTATGCCCCCAGCCGTCTATTTGAGACTCTATTCCTGAAAGGCCAAGCTCGGCACAAATGACCTCTGCTGCTGCCAATTCACCCTTTTCGACGGTCGTTTCCGCCTGAACCAGTTTTTTCAACAATTCTTTCATAATTGCAGGATTATACCACGAATAACCGGCAGAACCAAGGAGGTTATGGGCCTTTGCCGGCTTATTTGGCTGTTCATATCTAAATGGTCTTTTTTTTGTTAATAGAACCAGACAGAATACAAAAGAAAAAAAAGAATTTTTGTTGCAGATAAAAATAAAAGAGAGCATAATAAAGGGTTAAAGAGTTTTACGGTCGGCACGAAGGAATATAAATGGGTTCTCTATTAAACGGGTTGATAAAACTTCAAAGCGTTGAAAACCGCCTGCGGGCTGTCAAAGCAAAACTCTCAAGATGCAGAAGAAATGTAATCATTCAGGAAAATCAAGTCAGAAGTCTCCAAAATGCCCTCGAAGCCAAAGCAGAAGAGATTCAGCTGACCAAGATACAGTCCGACCGCCTGGAGTTGGAACTCAAGACCAAAGATGAAGCCATTGCCAGGTTAAGGGCATCTCTAAACGCTGCAAAAACAAACAAAGAATACGCCGCAGTTCTTACTCAGCTAAATACCACCAAGGCCGACAATTCCAAAATCGAGACCCAAATCCTCGAATTGTTGAAAAATATCGAAGCTGATGAGGCAGAGTCCGCAGAAATCCAGACCCAGATAGACGAGCAAAAACAAAAGCTTGAACAAACACGCAAAGAAACAGAACTTTCTGCAGCTAAGTTTGAGACTGAAATCAAGGAAATTCAGGACCAGTGGATTCAAGTCGCACAAACCATTCCCCCCGAGTCCCTCGAAGTATTCAAACGAGTAGCTGAAACTTACGACGGTGAAGCACTCGCTATTATTGATAAGCAGGAGGGTAAAACAGGAGCATATAGCTGTGGCGGCTGCTTTATGGGAATTACAGCTGAATCTGTCAATTTGCTTATGACTAAAGACGATATTATACGCTGCCCAAACTGCACAAGAATACTTATCTTGGAAAACTCACAAAAGGACCAGAAGTAAAGCGAATATGCGATGCGGGAAATAACCGTTTACACAGACGGCGGCAGCAGGGGTAATCCGGGACCATCGGCGGCTGGCTTTGTTCTGAAAGACAAAGATGCAAATCAGCTCTGCGCCAAAGCCCTCTTCATTGGTGAAAATACCAATAACGTAGCAGAATATACCGCTGTTTGCAAAGCTCTCGAAGCTGCAAAAAAGCTCGGCGCTAAAAAGATAACTGTTTTCAGCGACAGTGAACTGCTTGTCAGACAGGTCAACGGCGGATATAAAGTTAAAAGTGAAAAACTAAGGCCCCTCTTCCACCAGGCTATCAACTTACTTGCTGAATTTGAAACCTGGAAGGTTAAACACGTTACCAGAGAAAAAAATAAAGAGGCCGACAAACTCGTGAACCAGGCCTTAAACCTCGAACAGGACGTTGAGGAAAAACCCGTATCCGTTCTAAATAACAAAAAGCCGGTTCGCCTCGGTGTCTTAATCAGCGGCGGCGGGACAACCTTGTTGAATATTCTCGAATATATCAAACAAGGACGTCTAAACGCCGAAGTTGCCGTTGTCATAAGTTCGCGTTCAACCGTAACCGGAGTAGAAAGGGCAAAAGCTGCCGGTCTGAACGTAAAAATTATTCGCAAAAAAGACTTCCCCGACATCAAAATTTTCAGCAAACGCATTGAAAAAGAGCTTGTCGCTGCAAATGTCGACCTCGTCATTCAGGCTGGCTGGCTCTGTCTGTGGAAGATACCGGCCCGGTACGAAAACTGTGTGATGAACATACATCCGGCTTTGTTGCCAAGCTTCGGTGGCAAAGGCATGTGGGGGCATTATGTCCACGAGGCGGTTCTCGAAGCAGGATGTAAAATCAGCGGATGTACGGTGCATTTCTGCACAAATGAATACGACAAAGGACCAATAATTGTTCAACGCTGCTGCCCCGTCAGGGAGGGTGACAATCCTGAAATACTCGCTTCAAGAGTTTTTGAACAGGAATGTATTGCATATCCGCAGGCAATAAAACTTTTTGCAGAAGATAAATTACTGGTCCAAAACGGAAAAGTAAAAATCAAATCGTGAACAGACGACAAAAAGCTATCTTAATAAATGTCATATCCGTAATAACCATTACCTCTATCGCAGTAGTGGCAATGATTAACCTTAAAGACTGGGTCAACCGTTCCGAAGCGATGCTGGCAATGGAAGACCTCGGCAAGCTGGTCCTGCAATACCGCAACGAAAACGGCTCCGTCCCACCTCAATCCTATGTTGATAACATCAAAACCAATTTGAAGGGGCATGTTCGGCTCGGTGACTTGCAATATAGAGCGCTTTGGATTGATTTCGATTCTACACCAGATGATGTTTTAGCCTATGTCGAAAAAAAATATCGCTCGTTTGTCCTGAGTAACGGATTCATCGTATTAAGGCTGGATGGACGTGTGGAATGGATGCAAAAGCAGCAATTAGATATTCTACTGGCCCGGCAGCAGAGCCGGATGGAAATTGAGATACTCCCCAAATAGACTTAACAACATAAGATTCCTGGCAACAAAATGAACTTTTACATAGGTAACTGGCGCAGTTATGACTTATCTTGCTGTGCCGATTGTGTTACTTCGACTTCCTTGGACTCCGTTTTGCTCGGCTCGGCAACCTTAAAGCCGTCAAGTTTTAAATGCTCTTCGTCTTGTACATCAATCTTTATGAGGTTTTTGTCCTTGAATTCGCCTCGCAGCATGGATTCTGAGAGTGGGTCTTCTATATAATGCTCGATGGCTCTTCGCAGGGGCCTCGCACCAAATTCCGGATTATAACCCTTGTCGATGAGAAATTCCTTGGCCCGTTCGGTTAGTTCCAGTTTCAAATTGTGCTCGATTAGCCTTTTGAATACCTTTGCAAGTTCATAATCAACGATGGTTTGCAAATTTTCCTTCGTCAGGGCCTTAAAAACTATCGTGTCATCAACTCGATTTAAGAACTCCGGCCTGAAATGATGCTCGACCTCCTTGTGAAGCATCTCTTTCATCTTCTCATAGTTCGCCTCGGCAGTCTTTTTGCCGAAACCGAAGCCCGACTGGTTCTTTATCAAATCCGCTCCGATATTGCTCGTCATAATAAGAATAACGTTCTTGAAATCAACTTTCCGTCCGAAACTGTCGGTCAATCTGCCTTCCTCCATAATCTGCAGCAGGATATTATAAACATCCGGATGCGCCTTTTCTATTTCATCCAGAAGCAGCACCGCGTAAGGACGGCGTCTGATACGTTCGGTCAACTGACCGCCTTCCTCATAGCCCACATATCCGGGAGGCGCGCCTACAAGGCGGCTTACATTGTGCTTCTCCATAAATTCACTCATATCAAGCTGTACGAGAGCACTCTCATCGCTGAACATAAACTCTGCCAATGCTCTGGCAAGAAGCGTCTTTCCCACACCGCTCGGACCCAGGAAGATAAAGCATCCCATCGGTCGATTCGGGTCCTTCATCCCGCTTCTGCTGCGTCTAACTGCCTTGGAAATAGTAGTAATCGCTTCATCCTGTGAAACTACCCGCTTATGAAGTTCGGCTTCAAGTTCCAAAAGACGCTGGGTTTCCTTTTTCTCAAGCCTTGTCAACGGAACACCCGTCATATTGCTGACGACCTCTGCGATTATCTCGACATCTACTGCGCCGGTCGCCTCCTTGCTCTTTTCATACCATTGCTTATGAAGCCGAGTTTTCTCATCTACAAGCTGCTGCGCCTCGTCTCTCAAAGCCGCCGCAAGCTCATAGTCGGCATTCTTGACTGCTTCATCTTTTTTCGTTTGAAGCTCTTCTATTTTTTCCTCTATCTTTGTCAAGTCCGGAGGCAGAGTCATATTCTTGATTCGAACCCGGGCGCCGGCCTCATCAACTACATCTATCGCCTTATCTGGAAGACACCTGCCGCTGATATATCTCGTCGATAATTCCACCGCCTGATAAAGGGCCTCGTTGCTGAACCGAACTTTATGGTGCGCCTCGTAGCGGTCCTGGAGTCCTCTGAGAATATCCAGTGTCTCTTCCTTTGAGGGAGGCTCCACGATTATCGTCTGGAAACGTCTCTCTAATGCCCCGTCCTTCTCGATATGCTTTCTATACTCGTCGAGAGTCGTCGCCCCGATACACTGAACTTCACCCCTGGCAAGAGCCGGCTTTAACATATTCGACGCATCAATGGCGCCTTCGGCTCCCCCGGCTCCCACAAGCGTGTGAAGTTCATCAATAAAGAGAACTACATTCTTGTCTCTTTTTACTTCGCCGATGACAGCCTTTATTCGCTCTTCAAACTGACCCCTGTATTTTGTTCCGGCAACCATCATTGCCAAATCGAGCACTACCATTCGTTTGCTTCTGAGGATTTCGGGAACCTGCTTGTTGACTATTCGCTGGCTCAAACCCTCCACGATGGCTGTCTTGCCCACTCCTGCCTCACCTAATAGAACCGGATTATTTTTCGTGCGTCTGCAAAGTATCTGTATCAACCGTTCAATCTCGTTTTGTCTGCCTATTACAGGGTCAAGTTCATCGTCTTTGGCTAACTGTGTAAGGTCCCTGCCGAAACTGTCCAGTGCGGGCGTTTTGCTCTTTGGTTTGCCTCGGCCCATTGCACCCGGACCCATCTTCATTCCAAGACCGGCAGCTCCTTCATCAACGCCCGCCCCAAGAAGATTAAGCACCTCCTGACGGATGTCCTCGAGCTTCAAACCCACATTCATCAAAATCTGGGCAGCTATCCCTTCGGTCTCCCGCAAAAGACCAAGCAGAATATGTTCGGTTCCAACGTAATTGTGGTTGAGTGCCCTGGCCTCTTCGATTGCATACTCTATCACTTTCTTTGCACGCGGTGTCTGAGGCAGCTTACCCATCGTAACCATATCAGGCCCGCTTTTGACCTGCTTCTCAACCTCAATACGCAGCTTCTTGATATCCACGTCAAGATTCTTCAGAACTGTCGCACCGACTCCGCTGCCTTCTTTGACAAGTCCCAGAAGGACATGTTCGGTTCCGATATATTCGTGATTAAACCGCTGCGCTTCCTGGTTGGCTAATGCCATTACCTTACGCGCACGGTCTGTAAAACGCTCGAACATTTTTTACCCCGTTAAATACTTCTCTCTTCCTGATTGTACAACCAGATTTAATTTCATTATATCACACCTGTTCGGCTTGTCAATTCCTTAAGTTTTGCCGAATCACGCTTCCTAAACCATCGAACAGCTACTGATTATACGCCGCAAATCACGTTCCGGTGCAGCGGGATTTGCTTATCAGGCCATTTTTTTTTCTTCAGTATCAATCTTATCGACAAAAAACACCTTTAACTTTCCTCTTGACCGGACAAAAACCCTTATTTTTACGCTTAAAAGCCCGTCTAAATCCGGATGTTTTAAGTCTCCTTAAGTGCCGCAGCGCATAACTTCATTAAAAATAAGGTCTTAGCTCAAACACCCCGTATAAACCATAAAATCACTGGACATAAACATGATTCGCATTTACACTAACTTCCGCCATTAAAGTTAGTTATGGCAATATGCCGGACAATAAATCGGACGAAGAAACCCAAACATGACTTTTCGTGAAAGAATAATCGCTACCTTCAAAAAGCAGAAGACCGACAAGGTGCTCTGGCAGCCGAGAATTGAGCATTGGTATAATGTAAATAGGGTCAGGGGCGCTATCCCCGAAAAATACAGAAATAAAACAGTCCTTGAGATTTACGACGACCTCAATGCCTCACCAAGGTATTATTACGGCTGTTCCACCGATATATCGGAACCTCAAACATTCCTGAAAATCACCTATAAAAATGGTGCCGATATCCACCAGATACCGGAAAAAGACGGCGTCCGCCTGATTTATAACTCACCAAAAGGACAACTAACCGGCAAAAAGGCCTTTGGTGAATGGGGTTGTTCCTGGCACTTCAGCGAATTCCCCATCAAAAAAATCTCCGATTTGGAAATTCTCGAATATATCCTGCAAAACACCGTAACAGAATTTAACCACGATTTTTACCGGGAGGCCGAAAAACAGCTTGGCGACAGGGGCATCTGCCAGTTTTATTTTGACCGAACACCTCTGCAAAATCTTTTCCTGATGTATATGGGAATCGAAAACACCATTTATGCCAATTTTGACCAACCGGAAAGAATGAAAGAATTCTTAAAAATAGCCGGAGATGCACAGGATCAGCTCTTTGAGGTGCTGGAAAAATGTCCCGTTTCGGTTTTGAATTTCGGCGAAAATATCGACGGCCAGTTCGACTCCCCGCAGCTTTTCAACAAGTACCTCGTCCCGTATTATCAAAAAAGACTCTCACAAATGCACAAAGCCGGCAAATTCTGCCACATTCACATGGATGGCGCCTTAAAACCATTATTGCCTTACATCAATGATGCCGGCTTTGATGCGATAGAAGCCGCAACACCACTGCCACAGGGAGATGTTACCATAGAAGAAATAAAGGACGCGATGGGCGATACCATACTAATGGATGGAATCCCGGCTATTTTGTTTTTGCCGGATTGCTCCGATGAAGAACTCGAAAAATTTACCAAAAAGGTCGTCGATTTATTCTTTCCCAATCTGATATTGGGAATTTCCGATGAAATCTCACCAGTGGGCGACATCGAGAAAGTAAGGTTCGTCTCAAAATTAGTAGATAGTTTCTGACTTGCTGCATTACAGATATTTCGCCAACTCGAATAATGATTTCGAAAGGTAAAAAAATGAAAATATACATACCTGTTTTTGCCGTGCTGTTACCACTGTCGATTCCGGCCGCTTTATTCGCCCAAAGTCAGTTCGCAACTATACCCGCCGCCTCATACGAAATTATCGATGGCATTACAGCAATTAAGACCACCGTCTCCACAAGTGAATTTCTTATCTCAAAAACAGAAGTAACTCAGCGGGATTTCTACGAAGTTATGGGTTTTAACCCTTCTTATGACAAGAACGACAAAAAACCCGTTGAAAACGTAAGCTGGTATCAGGCCATCCAGTACTGCAACTCCAAAAGCATCTGCGACCGATTGCTGCCTTGCTATAATCTCTCGACTGGCCGATGCGATTTTTCTAAAAATGGCTATCGTCTGCTGACTGACGCCGAATGGACCCTCGCCAGCGGCTACGACCCTAATCTTGACGCAGAAACGCTCGCCAAACAGGTGAACATCGGTTCGAGCAACACAAAAAGTATCCCCAGGCTAATGAAATCACTGCGCGAAAAAGGAACAAAAGAAGTTGGCACCTACCCGGCCAACAAA
>CAZTKW010000043.1:11823-12155 GCA_964614315.1 uncultured Pirellulales bacterium | reverse complement strand
GCTGTTGATTTATATAGGCGTCTTTTGCCCGGTTATGATGAACTTTACTTCCGTTTTTATGTCAAGATTGACACTACCTGCAACCCAATCCATCATTTTGTACATATGGGCGGCTACAATCCACCGACCTCCTACCCGCAGGGCACTGCAGGATACAGACCTGATGGTGACGACCATTTCACTACGGCAATCGAACCACACGGTACCGCATGGCGATGGGACTACTACACATACTGGATGGAAATGCACGGTTGGTCCAACCCATCATCGTTCTGGGGCAATGACTTCATCAATGACAGCAATTTCAATGTAGTGCAGGGACAATGGCTCTG
>CAZTKW010000043.1:0-11813 GCA_964614315.1 uncultured Pirellulales bacterium | reverse complement strand
CGAAATGGCGAGATGGCATTGTGGATCGATGGAGAACCCTGGTATAAGGGTGGACAATTAGTCAGCCACCTTGGAGAAGGTTTTCCTAACGGCTACTGGGTCTGGGACAGTTGGTATCCAGATTTGGGCAGTGGTCCTTTTGGGGGGTTTCGATGGCGAAGTATTGAAGCGCTGAAATTGAATTTTTTCTGGCTTGAAACATATATCACAGAGGAATCTATAGCCCCGGGACACATTAACAAAATCTGGTTCGACGATATTGTGATAGCAAAAGAGTATATCGGGCCGATATGTGAAATTGTGCCTGAAATTTTTGACGTCAACTTTATCGATTACGCTTCCCTGGCTTCCCACTGGATGGACGATACCTGTGCCGAGCCGGACTGGTGTGACGGCTTCGACTACGACAGGAACGGTTCCGTGGACACAAATGACCTCGGACAGCTTAGTATATATTGGATGGAGACACACGGTCTGCTGGTCGTCGAGACCGAGGACTATAATGACAAAACCGACGGCAGCGGGGCCGCCGCCGGCAGTTCCTGGGACAAGTTGAGCGGAAGCGGCTCTTGCGGCACAGGTTATATGCAGGCCCTTCCTGATAACGGCCTAAAAATCGACACCAACATTGAAACAGAATCCCCACATCTTGGCTACCATTTCGATTTCCCAAAAGCAGGAACCTACTACTTGTGGTTCAAAGGATGTTGTGACGACAGGGGCTCCGACAGTGTCCACTACGGCCTGAACGGCTCTGCCATCAGCAGTGATTCAAGTGACTGTGCTTTATTATCCTTCGACGGCTCATTCACCTGGAGGTCAGCACGGGCTGATGCTTCCAAACCTGCTGTTACGGTTGATTCGCCCGGGCTGCACACAATCGACATCTGGATGCGCAAAGACGGCGCAAAGATTGACCGCTTGCTCCTAACCACAAATTTGGACTACGTTCCTGACCCTGCTCACTTCTGATAATTGAGCCGGGATATCTGTCAAATTGGCGTAGTAAGGCCGTTCTTTGTGCCAAAATTGGTATCTTATCAAGCCAAAAACGGCATCAGTCTCGCCAGTACCGCAATTTTTCAATTCCCTAAGCTCTTATAATTTAAGCTGTTAAGTCCAATAAGATTATAAACAACCATCTCCAATACAAAAACTGGTATATTTTTTGCGTATTTGTTATAAGTTAAACGAAAAATCAGCAATTTAACCTTTTTAAATAAGGAGAAATGTAATTATGGCAGCAAAAGAATTGGCATTCGAATCTGATGCAAGAGCCGGGCTGCTGGCTGGCGTCGAAAAGCTGGCAGCAGCAGTAAAATCAACTCTCGGGCCAAGAGGAAGAAACGCTATCATTGATAAAAGCTGGGGCGGCCCCACTGTTACAAAGGATGGCGTCACAGTAGCTGAAGAAATCGACCTGCTCGACAAAAACGAGAACATCGGTGCAAAGCTTGTCAGGGAAGCTGCAAGTAAAACCTCTAAAATCGCAGGTGACGGCACGACAACCGCTACCGTACTCACCGAAGCGATGTTCAAAGAGGCATATCGAAATCTCGCTGCCGGAGCCGACGCTATGGCCCTTAACCGCGGCATGCAGCAAGCCTCCAAAGCCGTAACAGAAAAACTCGCATCTCTGGCAAAGCCCATCGACATCACCAAAACCGATGACATTATCAACATCGCTTCCGTATCAGCCAACAACGATGTTGAAATCGGAAAAATTATGGCCGACGCTTTTCAGCGCGTCGGTAAAGACGGCGTCATCACCGTCGAAGAAGGCAAAAGTCTCGATACGACCGTTGAATTTGTTGAAGGTATGCAGTTCGACCGCGGTTATCTTTCACCCCACTTCGTAACAGACCCCGACAATATGGTCTGCGAACTCGAAAAACCCTTCATCCTAATTCATGAGGAAAAAATCAGCAACGTGGCAAAACTCGTTCCACTACTCGAAAAAATCGCGAAAAATAAAAGGCCTCTGCTTATTATCGCTGAAGACCTTGAGGGTGAGGTGTTGGCAACATTAGTAGTTAACAAACTAAAAGGCGTCCTTCAGGTCGCAGCGGTAAAAGCCCCAGGTTACGGCGACCGCAGAAAAGCTATGCTACAGGATATCGCCACCCTCACCGGTGCCGAACCCATCTTAAAAGACCTGGGAATAGAGATGGAAAATATCAGCATCAAGCAACTTGGCCAGGCCAGAAAGGTCACCATCGACAATGATAATACCATCATCGTTGAAGGAGCCGGAAGCAACGAAGCTATCAGCGGCAGAATAAAGCAGATTCAAAGTGAATTGGAAGCAACAACCAGCGATTACGACCGTGAGAAACTACAGGAAAGACTGGCCAAACTCACCGGCGGCGTCGCACAAATTAATGTCGGGGCGGCAAGTGAAGCCGAAATGAAAGAAAGAAAGGCCAGAATCGAAGACGCCCTCCATGCCACAAGAGCCGCCATTGAAGAAGGCATCGTTCCCGGCGGAGGTGTAGCGCTTATTCGCTGTATCGATACAGTCAATCAGTTAAAGCTCAAAGGCGACGAGAAAACCGGCGCCGACATTGTTGCAAAGGCCCTCAAAATGCCCTGCCACTGTATCGCCGACAACGCAGGTGCAACACCCAATCTCGTTGTCAACAAAGTAGAAGAAGGCAGCAGCGGTTTTGGATACAATGCAGACACAGACAAATACGAAGACCTCCTAAAGGCCGGCGTTATCGACCCGGTGAAGGTAACAAGAATTGCACTTCAAAATGCTGTCAGCATAGCCGGTCTGCTGCTGACAACTGATTGTCTCATTACCGAAAAACCAAAAGAAAATGACCAGGCGCCGCCCGGTATGCCGCCAGGTGGTATGGGTGGCATGGGCGGTATGGGTGGCGGAATGCCCGGTGGAATGGGTATGATGTAATCCGGCCGATTTTATAAAAGCGACTGTTTATAAAAGGAACAAACTAAATGGTTAAAGTCACAAGGCAACAAATATTGATAAATGCTTACCGGCTGTGTTTTACCACTACCGCCTTGCTCCTCTTTTTACTGTCCGGTTGCTCAGGGAAAATTGCCAAATCGCCTGCAGATTTACGCAAACAAAAGACTCAGTGGTTTCAGGATGCCAAATTCGGAATGTTCATTCACTGGGGAATATACAGCATACCCGCTAAAGGCGAATGGGTAATGCACAATGACAGGATAACCATAGAGGAATATGAAAAGTTGGCACCGAAATTCAATCCTGTATTATATGACCCCGCCGAGTGGGTAAAAATCGCAAAAGATGCCGGCTGCAGGTATATAACCATCACCAGTAAACACCACGACGGCTTTGCAATGTGGGATTCAAAGGTAACCGATTGGGACATAATCGACCGAACACCTTACGGCAAAGATATACTCAAGATGCTTGCAGATGAATGCAAAAAACAGAATATGTCCTTGTTTTTCTACCACTCACATCTCGACTGGCACCATCCGGATTATTTCCCACGAGGCGAAACAGGCCGAAACAGCGGCCGTTTCGAACACGGTGACTTCGACAGGTATATCGATTTTATGAATGCCCAGATAGCCGAGTTGTGCTCGGGCAGATACAGCAAAATAGCGGGATTCTGGTTCGACGGCTGGTGGGACCAGCAGATGGAAAAGACCGAAAAGAAAACCTATGTAGATTGGCGGCTGGAAGAAACATACAGCTTAATTCACAGATTACAGCCTCAGGCACTTATCGGCAACAACCATCACGTCCAGCCGTTCCCCGGCGAAGATTTCCAGATGTTCGAACGCGGTGTCCCCGGTAAAGGAAAATTCAGCGAGGTAAACTACGTTTCGCCTCTGCACCTTGAAACCTGTGATACCATCAACAACGCTTGGGGCTATAATGCCGGCGATAAATCTTTTAAAAGCACAAAGACGCTTATTCATTATCTTGTCAACACCGCCGGCTACAATGCAAATTTCCTGCTCAACGTCGGCCCGATGCCTGACGGAAGAATACAGCCGGAGTTTGTGCAGCGGCTTAAAGAAATTGGCAAATGGTTGGCACAAAACGGCGAAAGTATATACGGCACTACCTCCGGCCCGATGCCCCCACAGGATTGGGGCGTCACTACACAGAAAAAAGATACAGTATACGTGCATATTTTGAAGGCCCCCACCGATAACAAAGTTTCCATGCCGAATATGGCCGGGATTGAAATCCAAAAAGCCTGGCTGATGCAAAGCGGCAAAGCCGTTACCTTCAACAGAAAAGATGTTGGTCTCGAAGTAAAAATACCCGAAAATTCGACCGATGCGGTTGATACCATTGTCGTCTTAAAACTCGGCAAAAAACAGGAATCAAATATATAAAAGAAAATATGATTTTAAGGAGTAAGTTATGAAACTCAGACCTTTGGACGACGGAGTTGTAATAAAGCAATCGGACGCTGAAGAAAAAACCGCCGGTGGAATATTCCTGCCGGATGCCGCAAAAGAAAAACCACAAATCGGCAAAATAATAGCCACAGGACCGGGAAAAATGCTCGATAACGGAAAACGCTCAAAAATGTCTGTAAAGAAAAACGATGAGGTCCTCTATGCAAAATACTCAGGAAATGACATTGAAATCGACGGTGAAAAATATGTCATTTTAAGAGAAAGCGACATTCTCGGAATCGTTGAAAAGTAAAAAATATAAACAATAAATACTAAGAGGTATAAAAGATGGCAAAGCAATTAATGTTTGACGATACGGCAAGGGCACAGCTCAAAGACGGCCTGGAACAACTGGCCGAAGCGGTCAAAGTAACTCTCGGCCCAACAGGCAGAAACGTTATTCTCCAGAAAAGCTGGGGCTCGCCCAAGGTAACCAAAGACGGAGTCTCCGTCAGCAAAGAAATAGACCTGCCCGAACCATTCAAGAACATGGGTGCAAAAATGGTCAATCAGGTCGCAAGTAAAACCTCCGACGTTGTCGGCGATGGCACAACAACCTCAACCGTACTCGCAGAAGCGATTTACGCCGAGGGCCTGAAACATGTAACCGCCGGAGCAAATCCGATGGCCATACAGCGTGGAATCGGCAAAGCTGCTAAGGTCGTCACTAAGTTCATCGAATCTATCAGCGTTCCGGTAAAAGGCCACAGTGACATTGCAAAAGTCGCTACTATAAGTGCAAACAACAACCCGCAGGTCGGCGAAATCCTCGCCGATGCAATTGACAAGGTTGGCAAAGATGGCGTTATTGAAATCGAAGAAGGCAAAGGTATGGAAAACGAACTGACCGTAGTTGAGGGTATGCAGTTCGATAAAGGTTATATCTCCCCATACTTTATGACAGACCCCAATACTCTCGAAGCCGTCCTTGAAGATGCCTACATCCTTATGCACGAAAAGAAAATATCCAGCATTCGTGAGATTATTCCTCTGCTCGAAAAAACCGCCCAGGTCGCAAGGCCCCTCTTGATTATTGCCGAAGATGTCGAGGGTGAAGCCCTCGCTGCACTGGTCATTAACCGCCTGCAGGGCATATTAAAAGTCTGTGCCGTAAAGGCCCCCGGTTTTGGCGACCGCAGAAAGGCAATGCTTTCTGACCTCGCCGTTTTGACCGGCGGGCAGGTAATTACCGAAGATTTAGGAATCAAACTCGAGAGCATTGAGCTTGCGCAGTTAGGCCAGGCCAAAAAAATCGTCGTGGACAAGGATACTTCCACAATAATCGAAGGTGCCGGTAGAAAGAAAGACATCAATTCTCGCTGTGACCAAATCCGCAAACAAATAGAAAAATCAACCAGTGATTATGACCGTGAAAAACTCCAGGAACGCTTGGCAAAACTCACCGGCGGAGTCGCCGTCATAAAGGCAGGCGCCCCGACAGAAGTGGAAATGAAAGAACGCAAAGACCTCCTTGAAGATGCTCTGCACGCTACAAGAGCTGCAACCGCAGAAGGTGTTATCCCCGGCGGTGGTGTCGTTTTCCTCCGCGCCATCCCCGAGATTGAAAAGGCCAGGGCAAAAGCAAAGGGTGATGAAAAAATCGGCTTCGATATTGTCACCAAAGCGCTTAAAGCGCCGACAATGCAAATCGCTGAAAATTCCGGTGAACACGGTGATGTCATTGTTGCTCAACTCCTTGAAAAACTCCAAAAGAACAGCAAGACCGGTTACGATGCCAATACCGGCCAATTTGTTGATATGTTCAAAGCCGGGATTATAGACCCCGCTAAAGTCGCAAGAACTGCACTGGAAATGGCCGCTTCCGTTTCGGCTCTGATGTTAACTACCAATGTGTTAGTAACAGACCTCAAAGATGAAGAAGAAGAGCCTATACCAGGCGCACTAAGATAAGTAATTATGCGTAGTGCCCAATGAGTATTGCCTGAATATATGCACTACGACATACTCGATAACAAATTATGGCCAAAAGGGATTATTACGAAGTTTTGGGTGTGAACAAAAGCGCCTCCGCAGACGATATAAAACGTGCGTACAGGCGTAAAGCAATGAAGTTCCACCCGGACAAAAATCCAAACGACAAAACTGCCGAAGCAAAATTCAAAGAATGTGCAGAAGCCTATGAAGTCTTAAGCGACAGCGAAAAACGTCAGCGATACGACCAGTTCGGTCACGACGGTCTTCGCGGAATGGGGATGCGTGACTACTCCCATATGAAATGGCAGGACATCGGCAGCATCTTTGAAGACATCTTTGGATTCGGCGACATCTTCGGTATGGGCGGCCGCAGAAGGTCGGGCCGCACCGGACCTGCTCGGGGATATGATTTGGAAACCACCGTCGAGCTCACCCTCAACGACATCTCAAAAGGTGCCGAAAAAACCATTGAATTTACCCGCCAGGACTTATGCCCGGAATGCAATGGCTCAAAAACTGCAAAGGGTACTTCTCCAACTCAATGCCCAGCCTGTCGCGGCTCAGGCCAGGTCGCAAGAGGGGGCGGATTTTTCCAGATGGTCTCCACCTGCCCGCAGTGCCGCGGCACAGGACAGATTATTACAAACCCATGCAAAAAATGCAGGGGCTCCGGAACCGTACCAAAGAAAAGAATCATTAATATCAAAATCCCCGCCGGCGTTCACGAAGGCCAGGCCATCAGGGTCTCCGCAGAAGGCGAGCCGGGCAGAAGTGGCGGACCAAGGGGTGACCTCTATTGCTACGTCAGAATAAAACCACACGAATTCCTCCAGAGAGATGGAAATGACCTTATTGCCGTAGTCCCCATAAGTTTCACTCAGGCTACACTCGGAGCAACTATCGCCGTACCAAGCCTCAACGGAACAAAACAACTCAAAATTCCCCCCGGCACACAATACGCAGCTATCTTCAGAATAAAAGGCCAGGGACTGCCCGATATGAGAACACACCGTTCAGGCGACCAACTCGTTCAGGTCACTATTGAAACACCAACAAAGCTCAACTCAAACCAGAAAGAACTCCTTAGAGAATTTGCAAAAACAGAGAATAAAACCGTTTCGCCAAAATCTAAAAGCTTTTTTGAAAAACTAAAGAAGAATTTCGGTAACAACTGATGAAACAAAAAAAACCGGAAAAAACAAAATCGCAGAAACAACCCGGCTCCGAAAAAGCCGAAGTCCTGCAAAAGGAAAAAGATGACCTCTTCGCACAACTGCAGCGAGTCAGCGCAGACTACACAAATTTCCAGAAACGTGTCTCCAAACAAATCGCCGACTCAATTACATACGAAAAAGAACGAATAATTAAGACACTTCTGCCTGCCCTCGACAACTTCGAACACACACTGCAAAATGCACAGTCAACCGAAACCAGTGACGTCCTCCTCAAGGGCATCCGGATTATTTACGACCAGATGCTCGACATCTTAAAATCACACGGCGTAGAACAGATAAAGGCGCTGGATGAAAAATTCGACCCCGTACTGCACCAGGCAATGATGCGAAAAACCGAACCTGAAAAGCAAGAAAACATCGTCCTCGAAGAATTCCAAAAAGGATACAGACTTAACGGCCGGGTAATCCGGCCGAGCAAAGTAATTGTAAACAAACTCCAGCCCGAACAAGAACAAACAACTGACGAATCTCAGGAAAAACAGACACAATAACTTATGCCTACTTACGATTATATATGTGAAAAATGCGGTCACCAGTTTGAGCAGTTCCAGTCTATAACTGCAAGACCCCTTCGCCAATGCCCTAAGTGCCGCAAAAGACAACTAAAACGACTCATCGGTATCGGCTCAGGCGTAATCTTCAAAGGTTCCGGCTTCTACCAGACCGACTATCGCAGCGACAGCTACAAAAAAGCCGAAAAAAGCGAAAAACCAACAACCGGCAAAGACACCGCTAAAAAGAAAACCGAAACCAAAGACGCAAAGCCCGCCGAAAAACCAAAATCAGATAAAAAAGACAAAAAGAAAACCGCCTGATTTCAGCCATCCATCCCGTCAATTCCCCATAAAAAACAAAATTGTTGCATTTACCCAATCAATTCGCTAACCTGTCCGAATCTGGAGAATTAGAAATATTGACTAATGGTATATTTAGAAATCCCGGGCAAGCAAATCACCGAAAGGAGCCTTCTTATGTTATTGATAACTGATACATCCAAAAGAATAAGAACGTTGAGTGCCGTTCTTGTCGCAATTTTATTCATTCTTTTTTTTCAGGTGTTCTTCTTCCCTGCCGTCACGTCGGCTTTTGCTGACAAGAAAGCAGCAGCCTTACGCGACGTCTTACTGACCTCCTTCGAAAAACCAACAGACCAGCAATCCTGGACTAATGGGAAAATAGCATCTATCCACGCAACTGAAGGCAAAAACTCATTACAAATAATGCCCGGCACTAATGCCGTCTGGCAGTTTGAGGGCGACTGGTCAGGTTACAGACATCTCAAACTCGACGTTTACAATCCCGGTTACGTAATCAACGTCGGATTCCGCGTCGTCGATAGCAACAACCAATGGAGTTGGGCCTTCGAATACAACATCTATTCCGGCCGAACCACTCAGCATATCCGCATCGACGGCCTTGCAAATGACTTCGGTATCGGTGAAGGTATTGACGTCGCCAAAATCGTCAAGCTTGAGGTGCACCTCAACAAACGCGCTCAGTACGACACACAAAAAGACGGTATCTACATTGACAACATCCGCCTAAGCAAAAATCCCACCGAGCCGTTCATGGAAACAGACGACGGGAGCCCGGCCACAGACCCAATGATGCAAAAACCACCGGGCTTTCTTCTTCCGGAGTTCCCCGGTTTTGAGGCCGCTTATAACACCTTCGCCATTGACCCCGCGAACTACCAGCTTCTATGCCGGCCGCGTACCGGCCGGGACGGCAAAGGCCGGGCGCTGGAGTTTAAACCCCTCTCCGTTGATAAAATCAGAATCTGGGACTCCGCACGAACATTCCCAAAAACCGGCACTTACGTAATGGAATTCTGGGCAAAAGGACCAGCCGGCTCACGCCTCGTTGACCACTCCGGTGAAAAAACCTTCGACCTCTCAACAGAATGGAAAAAATACTCAGACGAATTCAATATGTCTGCCAGCCAAACCAGGCGGTTCGTACTCGAAGCCCAAAACATGCAGGGAAAGTCCGTATGGCTCGATGATTTTGTCGTTTACCTCAAAGGCGGCACCGGCAATCTCGAACCCGTTTCAAAAGCCAAAGGCTCGCCTTCGGTCGTCACCTACGCCGACGGAATCTGCTACATCAACGGGAAACCGGAGTTTATGCTCGGTTTCCTTCGCAGTGACCCGGAAGTCCTCAAAGGCACGCCGTTCAATTTCTGCGCACCGCCCGAACTTACTCAACCAACTATCCAGATGATGGACAAATGCGCCGAGTATGGGCTGTGGACATCGGTCAACCTGACAGCAACGCTTCGCGCCGTCGCCCCCGACAATGCCGTATATTTTGCCGAAAAATACAAGGACCACCCCGCCCTTTTCACTTATTACCTCTGCGATGAACCTGACCACGCCTCTCCGTCTGCGACCTCCGAAGCCCCTGTCATCGCGCGGGCCACGCAACTGCTCAAAAAGGCAGACCCCACACACCCGACTCAGGCTTTGGTCATTCCCTGGTGCGCCTCGAACATCTACCGCTTCCGCGACACAGTGGACATGCTCTCAGCCGACAGATACGCTGTCCAGGGAAACAAAAACAACAACGAACTTTGGACTGTCTATCGCGCCAATATGGCTGTGAAAATTTCAGCAACAGAAGGACAGGTAAACATCTTCACCCCTCTGGCAAGACGCGATATCACAAGAGAAGAAAACTGGGCACAGGCTTATATGTGTGTCGCCGCCGGTGCAGGAGGTATTATGTGGTTTCCGTTTGGCGGAGCAAGACCAAAGTGGAACGACTTCATAGAATTGGGTGCCGAGCTTCGCTCAATCGAAGAATTCCTGGTGGGCGTAGCCCTCGAACGAGGCCTGACTTTTGAAAACGACGTCCTCCCCGAGTTCACCACCGGCAGGACTGTCATCAAAAACTTCAAACAAATAAGGGGCATAGGCCGTGCTGGCAAAAACAAGACCGCCCTCATCACGATTAACCTAACGCCACACCCCGCCGAGAACGTCGGAATCAACGCCCCGTTCCTCGCACACGCAAAAAGTGCCGTCGTAATGTTCGAAGACAGAACCGTACCGGTCAAAAACGGCCTCATCGTAGATAGCTACGCCGGCCTTGAACGACACGTTTACGTCGTGGAAGGCCTGCCCGAAGGCGTAAAACAAAGACCCGTTCCAAAAGTCGGCGGCCCCCATGTCACCGATGCCGGAGCAGCCTGGCGCCTTCAGACAACGGCTATGGCAAGGGGCAGGTCAGCAGAAGAATTGGAACGAGACAGATTTATGCAGGCAGAGCTAAAGAAGGCCGACGACCTGCTACAAAAAGGCGACAGGGAAGGTGCCCTTCGAGTCCTGAGAGCCGTCCTCGAACGATATCCCGACGCTCAGGATGTCAGAGAGAGAATAAGGGTCATAAGGTAAAAAATACACCTCTCCAGAACATAAAAAATTCGCTAAAAAAGCAAAAAAGGCCGAGCTAAAGTTAGCCCCGACCTCTTGTACTAACTACGACAGTTGGTTAGAGCCTTTACTTTGGCAAATCCTCTGGCGCTATATCCTTTACACTTAAATCACCATGGATAACACGATACATCTCTGAAACCTTTGGGCGATACCAGAAAATGGCTGTATCAGCGTCCCCAAATTCTACATTCTTACCAGCATAGTGCCAATCGCTATTAGCAGGCAACTGGAAAACAACTGAAAAACCATTACCAATTGTTGTTATCAAAGGTTTAATTTCTTCCATGCTTTTTTTGAGTTCTCTCTGAAGCCTTTCATATACGGGGCCTTGCTTCTGTTTGAGTTGTTCTCTTTCTTCTTCGGTTAGTTCTCGATCTATACTATATTCAAAAAATCTATCAAAAAGGCTTGATAAATTTATAGATAATGCTGATTTAACCCCCCAACCTTTCTGTTTAAAAGTGATAGTAGCATTAGGGTCGATATCTTTAATTGCATCTGTTGAAAGAGATGAAGGGAACAATCCTCTGCTAAGTATGGTCCAACTCCATAGAAAATTGATGATTTTCTGTTCATCACTTACGGGCGTTGATAATAATTCTTGGGGTATTTCAATTCGACCCTGGAAAAAATTGCCCGAAACAATGCTTTGACTTTGTTCTTCAGTTTTAGAGGATACCTGAAGTGATTCATTAGGCTCTTCTGTCTCGACACTTGATGCTAAGCTTTGATTTTTCCCGTTATCCTTAAATTTCAATTCATAATTTTCTGGTTTTTCCAAGCTGAAAAT
>CAZTKW010000042.1:4355-12162 GCA_964614315.1 uncultured Pirellulales bacterium | reverse complement strand
TACCCAGATTAAACCAGCCTCGACCTTCTACAAAGCCGAAGAATATCATCAGCGTTATTTGGAAAAACTCGGCCGGGTCTCATGTGCAGTTGCCCCCTCAAATAACAACGAGCCCGAAAAACCTCAAAAAGTTATAAAGACCGACAGCCAGTGGAAAAAACTGCTTACACCACAGCAATACAAGGTTACTCGCAAAAAAGCCACCGAGCCGGCCTTCACCGGTAAATATTACGACCTTAAAGAAAACGGATTGTATCAATGCATCGGTTGCGGTAATGAATTATTCAATTCAGAAACCAAGTTTGATTCCGGTAGCGGCTGGCCCAGCTTCTGTGCCCCCGTATCGACAAAAAATATCAAAGAAGTTGCCGATAACAGCCTTTTTATGAAACGGACCGAGGTTGTGTGCAGCAAATGTGATGCTCATCTTGGCCACGTATTCAACGATGGCCCCCAGCCAACGGGTCTTAGATACTGCATTAATTCGGCAGCGCTGAAATTTACACCCCCGACGGATAAATCACCAAACACCAAATAACCTGCTTAACTCAGGGGCGGTTTCCTTAACCCTTTATATTTTGACGGTTTAAAAAACTTTGACATAAAAGCGGTTACGTGCGAAAATTACACTTTTTAGTTGTTTTGATATGAAGGAAATGGAAAGTTGCCGCACAAAATCGTATCTATAAAACAGCTTTCAGACAACGTTTTCACCGCCGAAATCGAAGCGCCGCTCATTGCCAGTGCCAGAAAACCGGGGCAGTTTGTTATTATAAGCATAAATAATGAGTATAGCGAACGCATCCCTCTCACAATCGCCGGTGCCGACCCTGAAAAGGGTACCATCACCCTGATATGGCAGCGCGTAGGCAAAACCACCGCTGAATTATCTGACATGCAGACAGGCGAGGAAATCGCTAATGTCGTTGGCCCGCTGGGCAAACCAACCCATATAGAAAATTTCGGTGCCGTCGTCTGTGTCGGAGGTGGAATCGGCAACGCCCCGTTACTGCCTATCACAAAAGCTCTTAAAGAAGCCGGCTGTAAAGTAATCAGCATCATTGGAGCAAGAAACAAAGAGTTGCTTATCCTTGAAGATGAGTTCTCCCGAATTTCCGATGAACTGATAATCACCACCGATGACGGTTCGTACGGCCGAAAGGCGCTCGTCACCGAGCCGCTAAAAGAACTTTGCCGGCGCAGCCCAAAGCCGGACCAGGCCATTGTAATTGGACCGGCTGTTATGATGAAATTTTGCTGCGAGGTTACAAAGCAGTTTAACGTTCCCACACAGGTATCGCTAAACACCATTATGGTTGACGGCACCGGTATGTGCGGCGGCTGCCGCGTCGAAATCGACGGTAAACCGCAATTCGTCTGCGTTGACGGCCCGGAATTTGACGGCCATAAGGTCAATTTCGACCTGATGATGAAAAGGCTCGATGCTTATAAACAACACGAAAAAGAAGCCTTTGAAAAATACAAAAAGCACAAATGCAAAATAGGTCTCAATGATTAGTTCGAATATTTTCTACAGATTTTTTTATGACTGAAAAAGAGGAAAAAAAACTTCTGCAGCAGCTTTTGGAAAAGCAGAAAGCCGGCACGCTAAAAGCCGCCGACAGGTACGAAATCCCCTCTCAGGACATGCCCTCGCAGGATCCTGTCAAAAGAAGAAGTAATGTCAGCGAAGTGGCGACCGGTTATACCGAAACTCAGGCCCGGCTGGAAGCCATGCGCTGTTTGGGGTGCAAAAATGAGCCCTGTGTCAAGGGCTGTCCTGTGGAAATAAAGATAAAGGAGTTTGTCGCTGCGATTGCAGAAGGCAATTTCAGCCAAGCTTTAGCAATCATTAAAGAAAATTCACTGTTGCCCGCCGTTTGCGGCCGAGTATGCCCACAGGAGGTACAATGCCAGCAGCAATGCACTGTTGGCCTGAAATTCAAAGACACCCAAAAGGCGGTTTCGGTCGGCCGGCTCGAAAGATTTGTCGCCGACCTCGACGACAATAGCGACAGTGTCCCAGCCGTGGCGCAGGAAACGGAAATGAAAGTCGCTGTAATCGGTTCAGGCCCGGGCGGCATCGTTGCCGCCGCCGATACCAGAAGAGCAGGTCACGATGTTACTATATTCGAGGCCTTCCATAAGCCCGGCGGGGTGATGGTTTACGGTATCCCGGAGTTCAGACTGCCAAAAGCTATCGTTCAGGAGGAAATCGATGTTCTGAAAAAAATGGGCGTTAAAATCGTCTGCAACTTCATCGTCGGCAGAACAAGAACAATAGAACAGCTGATGACCGAAGACGGCTTCGATGCCGTATATGTCGGCGTCGGGGCGGGCCTGCCGAGGTTTATGGGTATCGAAGGTGAATCTCTCGTCGGGGTTTACAGCGCCAACGAATATCTTACACGGGCAAATCTTATGAAAGCCTATGACTTCGGCAAAGGCGCCGACACCCCGATAGCACACTCAAAAAGAGTCGCTGTTATTGGCGGCGGTAACGTTGCTATGGATTCGGCCAGAACTGCCGTCCGGCTCGGAGCGGAAAAGGTCTATCTGGTTTATCGAAGAAGTGAAAAAGAAATGCCCGCTCGAATTGAGGAAGTCCATCATGCCAAGGAAGAGGGCGTCGAATTTCATATACTGCAAAGCCCCAAACGAATAATAGGCGATTCGAACAGCCAGGTAACTGCTATCGAATGTCTTAAGTACCAGCTTGGCGAACCCGACGATTCCGGCCGGCGAAGGCCGGTGCCTGTCGAGGGCTCGGAGTTTAGAATTGATGTCGATACTGTAATAATAGCAATCGGCAATACTGCCAACCCGCTGATTCGCCAAACCACCCCTAAAATGGACTTCAACAAGTGGGGCAATATCGTCGTCGATGAAAACTGCAGGACCTCGCTGGAAGGCGTTTATGCCGGCGGAGATATCGTGCTGGGGGCGGCAACGGTTATTTTGGCAATGGGGCAGGGACGAACCGCCGCCGCTGCCATAAATAAATACCTTGCAGAAAAAAAGCTCAGTAGCAAATAGGACTGTATGATTTGAATTGATGACCCGCCGATGGAAAATATCGGGAACGCTAAAAAGAAAATGTCAAATTAGTCCCAATCACATTGATATCGATGTCTGTACCACTGACCTTGGTGGTTTGCCACATGTAAAAAATCTTGCCTTTTAAATTTTTCGCCAGGTCAATGGAAAACCCGGCATAAAGCCTGTTCCTCGTATAATCGGCCTCGTCGAGGATAAAGTACACCTCATCGGCAATATAAGGCTTTAGTTTAAGAGCTGTCAACTCCATCGGAAATTTCAGGGTGAGCTTATTTCTATACAGCCAGCCGTCATCCTTATTTTGTCTGTCCCGATATTCGAATCTTGACCTGTCGGTAAAATCAAAACCGAGTAAATTTCCTTTTAGTGTAGCATTAAGTAGCATCCGGTGTTCTTCCATCCATGAGCCGGAACTGTCTTTTCCATATACCTGCCTGTAATTAAAGCCCAAATCGAGCCAGTCTGCCAGGCCGCTGTACACAAAACCTACATCTGTGTAGTGGAGGTAGAGGTTTCCGGCACTTTCTCCAAGTCTGAGTTCTTCGGTGACTATAGCTTTCCAGTCTTTGTGAAGGTCAAAAGAAAGACTTACCGAACTCCAGTAATGAAAATCGTTGTCGTCGACGGCAAAGCAAATCCCGCCGGTTAGCATGGTAATTATTACCGTTATAGCAAGAAGCGCCCGATTTTTTGTTTTCATAAGAGAACTTCCTTAAAATCAAGCTATTATCAGGTTTTCTGCTTTTATTCAAACACAAAAATTGTTTTTTTCATTTTAAAATAGTGGTGTCGGGAATATTACCATTCTTAAAGTGTTTATCCAGCCACCCGCATTTGACGTTGTCTCTGTGGTCGAAATATTTGACATAAGGTTTTATATCAAGAACAGGTGTTCCGTCCAGCGTATCAACTTGTGTAAAATACATTTTATTTGCTTCTATTCTTTCAACTTTCACAATGGAAAACCCGATATGGTTTGGCCGATGTGGACTTCTTATTGCGAATATCCCGTGCTTATCAGTTTCAATAAAAGGGCTGCCCACAATTTCTTCTTTTTGCGACTTGTGGAAATAGTACAGAATTATCGCGTGGCTGAATCCATTCAGGTCTTTCAACCCGTCGGCATATTCGGCCTTTAATTCAATACAGGCCTCCACATCGTCCTTAAAAACCCCCTGGACAGGCATATCTCTGCTCTGTTTATATGGCGAATAAATCTCTCCAATCGGAAGCATCGTTATTTGTTTCATAGCCTCACCTTTTTTGATATATTCTGAGCCCACTTGACAATGTATCTAATTTTTAGTAGCATTTTTGTTTTTGCTGCTTTTGAGCATCATTATAAGTGAATTCCAAGCTTAATATTAGTACAAAAATGAGAAAGGACTTCAGGTTTTTGTTTTTATGCAAGTAAAACCTTTCAAAGCATTTAGATTCGACAAAGACAAGGTTGGCGATGTAGGTCGTTGTATTGCTCCGCCTTATGATGTTATCAGCCCTGCCCAACAGCAGAAACTTTACGAAAAAAGCGAATATAACATTGTACGGATAATCAAAGGGCAAACCAGTCCTTCTGATAATGGCAGCAACAATCAATATACAAGGGCCGCGAACTTTCTGAATAACTGGATTGAAAAAGGCATCTTAAAACAGGATTCGGACGAAACTATCTATGCTTATGTCCAGGATTTTGAACTTGGTGGTGAGAAATTTCAACGCTTCAGCTTTATCCCTCTGGCCAAACTCGAAGAATTCGGCAAAGTAGTCAGACCTCATGAACAAACGCTCAATGAACCCATAATTGACAGGCTCAATCTCAAAAGAGCAACTTCTGCAAAATTCGGTCTGGTTTTTTGTCTCTACGAAGACCGGCAAAGAGTAATAGACAGGATAATCGAAGATACTGTCGGCAGGGAACCGCTTATCGACCTGGTTGATGAGCAGGATGTCCGGCATCGTTTGTTTGCCATAACTGATAAAGCCGATATTGATACAATCGAAAAAGTGATGCATGATAAAAGCTGTATTATAGCCGACGGCCATCATCGTTATGCCACAGGTTTGAGCTACTCCAAAGAGAGTGCTAATCAGGCAGCGGCTTATCAAATGCTCGCCTTTGCAAATACTCATCAGGCGGGACTAATAGTTTTAGCCACTCATCGCATTGTCGGCAACCTCGACAACTTCGATATGGAAAAGTTGCTCGCCGAACTCAAGGACAACTTCGAAATTATAGAATTTAGATTTACTTCACCCCAGACTAAGGACGATGACAGGGAAAAAATGCTTGCTCGAATGAAGGCAGAGTACGACGGTCATAGAACTGCATTTGGTATTTACGCCGGCGGAAGCGCCTTCTATGCAGCAGTCCTGAAAGATAAAAGTGCTATGGACCCGGTGGCGCCGAATATGAGTTTGGCGTGGAGAACGCTTGACGTTTCTGTGCTGCACAAATTGATTCTGGAAAAACTTTTGGGCATAGATGAGGAAAAATTGGCCGAAGGTCAAAATCTACAATACGTCAAGGACACACCTAACGCTATTGATGAATCGATTGCCGAAGTTGATGCCGGCCAAAAACAGGCGGCTTTCTTTATGAATCCGCCCAAAATCCAACAGATACAAGAGGTAGCAGACCAGGGCGAGAGAATGCCTCAGAAGTCAACGTACTTTTATCCCAAAATTTACACGGGTTTGATTATTAACAAATTGTAGTTTTTTTATTTAGGAGTTAACCAAATATGGTAGACTGGAGAAACCCACCAAGATTATTCATTCCAGGTCCTGTAAAAGTCAATGAAGATGTTCTTGGGCAGCTTGCTCGACCGACGCTTGGACATCGGGGCAAAGAGTATTCCCAACTTCAGGGCCAGACGACCGATATGCTCAAGAAGGTTCTTTTCACCGACCAGAACGTTTTTTTATCTACGTCCAGTGCCTCAGGGATTTGGGAAGCGGCTATTCGAAACTGTGTTGGCTCTGATGAAACCGTTTTGTGTACCTGTTGCGGTGCTTTCAGTGATAAATGGGCGGATGTCGCTAAAAGCTGCGGCAGAAAGGTCGAGGAATTGAAAGTTGATTGGGGAAAACCCACAACTCCTGAAATGATTGATGAAAAATTGTCAACAGGCAAATATGCAGCTGTTACTTTAGTCTATAATGAAACGAGTACCGGTCTGACAAACCCGGTTTACGAAATCAGCAAAATGATGAAGGAAAAATACCCTGATGTGCTGGTTTTTGTCGATTCAGTCTCTGCGATGGTAGCTTTGCCTTTACATTTCGATGAGCTTGGCTGGGATGTAACATTTGCGTCGGTACAGAAGGCCTTTGCGATTCCACCGGGGCTGGCCGTTGCCGCGGTAAGCAATCGTGCGATGGAAAAGAGCAAAAATGTCTCCGACCGAGGCTACTACTTTGACTTTCAGCTTTGGGCGAAGTCCGCAGAAAAAAACCAGACTCTGACCACGCCTAATATCCCGCACATTATGGCGTTGAACTACCAGTGCGAAAAACTGGTTGCAGAGGGCATGGAAAACGTCTGGGCGCGCCACAGGCAAATGGGTGAGTTTGTAAGGGCATGGGCAAAGGAAAAATTTGACCTGTTCTGTGAGGAACAGTATGCCTCGGATAGCTTGACCGCGGTCAAAAATTCGAGAGGTATCAATGTTGCTGAGACAATCAATGCCATCCAACAAAAGCACAATACTATTTTCGGAAACGGCTACGGAAAGCTAAAAGAAGAAACCTTCCGAATTGCTCATATGGGTGATATTACCCTTGACGACCTGAAAGAACTGCTCGGTTGGATAGACGAAGAAATCGGCTAAACCTGATAATTCAAGAGGGGATTATGCCCGCAGAAAACCAACTGAATCCAACAGCCCGGTTCCTGATGAGCCCCGGGCCCAGCGATGTGCACCCGAGAGTGTTAAAAGCGATGGCAACACCGTTGATTGGTCACCTTGACCCGCAGTTCATCCAAATTATGGACGCAGTAAAAGATATGCTCCGCAGGTTGTTTCAGACCAGAAACGAGTTGACATTTCCTGTTTCAGCCACGGGAAGCGCAGGGATGGAGACTTGCTTTGTAAACCTCCTCGAGCCGGGTGATGAGGCCCTTATATGTGTCAACGGTGTGTTCGGCAACAGGATGTGCGATAATGTAGAGCGCTGTGGTGCAAAACTGGTTCGTGTGGATGCTCCCTGGGGACAGCCCATTGAGCCGGCCAAGGTAAAGCAGGCTTTGCAAAAATGCAGCCCCAAGCTGGTGGCGATTGTCCATGCCGAGACTTCTACCGGCGTGCTTCAACCATTGGAAAAAATCAGCAGGATGGTCCACGAAGCCGGTGCGCTGTTTTTGGTCGATACCGTTACCTCTCTGGGTGGAACGGAAGTTAAGGTGGATGATTGGGGAATTGATGCAGTCTACAGCGGCACTCAGAAATGTCTAAGTGCGCCGCCGGGACTTTCACCGGTTTCTTTTAGTGCCGGCGCCGTAGATGCGATGGAGAAAAGAAAAACCAGGGTACAAAGCTGGTACCTGGACTTGAGTATGATAAGAAAATACTGGGCCGGCGAAAAACGCCTCTATCATCATACTGCGCCTGTTTCTATGATATATTCGCTTTATGAGGCATTAAGATTGGTATTCGAAGAAGGGCTTGCTGCTCGCTTCGAACGCCACCGCCAAAATCACAAACTGCTCCGTGAAGGGCTCGAAGCTTTGGGTGTTGAATTTGTAGTCGCC
>CAZTKW010000042.1:0-4345 GCA_964614315.1 uncultured Pirellulales bacterium | reverse complement strand
GGAGTTGACGATGCATCTGTTCGACAGCGGCTGCTCGATGAGTTCAATATCGAAATCGGGGGCGGCCTGGGAGACTTCGCCGGCAAGGTCTGGCGAATAGGCCTGATGGGATGCAGTTGCACTGAAAACCATGTTAATATGCTTCTGGCCGCATTGCAGCAGATTATGAAACAATAATAGTAAACAGAGAAAACTGTGGAAGAAACGGAACTGAAAAATTTCGAGCAGGAGCTTCGCAGCCGTATCAAGGGTGATGTTTCTTTTGACAAGGCGACTTTGGGCCTTTATTCCACCGATGCCAGCATTTATCAAATTATGCCAACGGCCTTGGTAATTCCGCGCGATGAGGCGGATGTGCGGGCGACGGTGGAAACAGCGGCTAAGTATAATGTGAACATTCTGCCGCGTGGCGCAGGCACCAGCCTGAATGGGCAATGTGTCAGCTCGGCAATGGTCATCGATTTCACCAAGTATATGAATAAGATTCTCGAATTGAACACCAAAGAACGGTGGGTGCGCGTCCAGCCCGGAGTGGTTCTCGATGAACTAAATGCCGTTCTTGCTGGGCAGGGCCTTATTTTTGCCCCCGACCCGGCCACCGGCAACCGTGCTACCATTGGTGGTATGATGGGCAATAACTCTTCCGGCACCAGAAGTATCGTCTATGGCATAACAAACGACCATGTGCTGGAAACCAAAGTCTTGCTTTCCGATGGAACGGAAATGAAATTAGAAGAACTCTCAGCCGAAGAATATGACCGCCGGGCTCAATCGGATGACAGACGCGAAGCACAAATTTACAGCGGGTTCAAAAAAATCATCCAGGCAAACCGCGACGAAATTGAAAGAAAATACCCTAAGGTGATGCGCCGAGTTCAGGGTTATAATCTCGACTCTTTCATAACCGGCGAATCCTGGAACCTGTCTAAGCTTATGGTCGGCAGCGAAGGAACCCTCGGTGTATTTCTTGAAGCAAAGCTTAACCTGGAGCCTCTTCCAAAGAACAGAGTGTTGTGCACGGTTCACTTTGCCCAACTGCTCGAAGCTATAAGTGCTGTTGAGCCTATATTACAGCACAGCCCCTCCGCGGTGGAGATTGTAGATGCCGATATAATCGCTTTGGCTCGCAAGAATCTCAGTCTTGCTCCGTTGTGTGGTTTTATTCAGGAAAACCCGCAGGCTATTCTTGTTGTGGAGTTTTTTGGCCAAACAGAGCAAGCAGCCGGACAAAAAGCCGAAGCCCTTGCTGCAGACCTGCAAAAAAAGAAACTTGGCTATGCCTATCCTGTCATATCCGAAACCGCTGAACAGGCAAAAGTCTGGGATTTAAGAAAGAACGGCCTGGGACTTATGCTTGGTATGAAGGGCGACCGTAAACCAATGGCATTTATCGAGGATTCATGCGTCCCTGTCAAGATGCTTCCGGAATACGTCGACCGGATATTAAAATTCTGCAGGAGTTGTAATGTTCCTGTAGTAATGTATGCCCATGCCAGTGTCGGCACCATTCATATCAGGCCGATTTTGAATCTGAAAGAACAGGAAGATATTGATTGCATGAAGGCCATTTCCGAATTTGCCTTTGAACTGGTCTGCAAATACGGCGGCTCACTAAGTGGCGAACACGGTGACGGCCGAGTCAGAAGCCCAAAGCTTGAAAGATTCTTCGGACCGCAGGTTTATAGCGCCTTCAGAGAAGTCAAAAAAATGTTTGACCCGGCTGGCATTATGAATCCCGGAGTTATCATTGACCCAAATCCAATGGACCACGACCTTCGCTACGGCACCAAATATAAATCGTCGGAAGTACCCACAGAATACCACTACCGTGAGGACGGCAGCTTTGCCGCGGCTGTGGAGATGTGCAGCGGTATTGGCACCTGCCACAAGAAGATGGAGGGGACAATGTGCCCGAGCTATCGAGCAACGCTGGATGAGGAAAACTCAACGCGAGGCCGAGCCAATGCACTGCGTCTGGCTATGACAGGCCAGCTTGGTCCTGATGCGATGACCAGCCGGCGCCTTTTCGAAATTCTGGAACTCTGCCTGTCCTGTAAAAGTTGCAAATCGGAATGCCCAAGCAACGTGGACCTGACCCGGCTAAAAAGTGAATTCCTGCAAAAATATCACGATGCTCACGGTACAGGCCTGCGGGAGAGAATCGTTGCCAACTCAACCTTAATGGCCAAAATAATTGCAGGGCCAATAGCGCCATTGGTCAACTTTTTCCAGAAAACCAGCCTGTTTCGCAAGATACTGGAAATTGTAGCGGGCTTTGACAGCCGACGTAAACCGCCCGAATACGCCCGAATACCTTTGGCAAAGTGGTTCAAAAACCGCACCAAACCTAATGGCCGGCTGACTAAAAAAGTCGTTCTCTTTGACGATACTTATATGAGCTACCATCAGACCGATGTCGGCATATCGGCTGTGGAACTGCTTGAATCATGCGGCTACGATGTAATCCTGGCAAATGCCGGCTGCTGCCAGAGACCTAAAATCTCCCATGGATTTTTACGGCAGGCCAAAACTGCAGGGGAAAAAACCATGCGCAACCTGGATAAATACATTCAACAGGGACTCAAAATCGTTGTCTGTGAGCCCGGCTGCTGCTCGGCGTTGACCGACGATTTGCCCGACCTTATCGACGACGAAAAACTCGCCCAGAGCGTAAAAGAAAATGTGATGATGATAGATGAATTTCTGGCAAGGGAAATTGAAAATGGCACCCTCGACTGCAAGTTCACCTCACAGTTCAGCAAGATTCTTATTCACGGCCACTGTCACCAAAAATCGCTTTACGGCACAACCGCCATGAAAAATCTTCTCGACAGGGTGCAGGGTATCTCGGTTAAGGAAATCGATTCCGGCTGCTGCGGTATGGCCGGTTCATTCGGCTACGAAAAAGAACACTATGATTTGTCCATGCAAATAGGTGAGCAATGTTTATTACCGGCCGTTCGCAATCGTGAGGAGGGAACCGCTATCATAGCCTGTGGTTTTAGTTGTCGTCATCAAATTGCCGATGGAACCGGCGTAAAGGCTCTTCACTGGGTTCAAACAATACAGGGTACCGAGGTAAAAAAATAAAATAAAGAGCAAAGCGGAAAGGGAGAAACCTGTGAAAATCAAATTAATCTTCTGTTTGGCATTAATCGGTACGCTATCAATAACATTCTGTAAGAGCCGGCCCCAAAGGCTTCTTCCGCCAGGATATGGAAGAGTTTAGATACAAAGCTTTTACAGGCCAAAAGTATCCGCTGACGTTCAGCGCTTACCAGACACTGCCGGTTGATTTGAACGGCGATGGCATACATGAGCTTGTTAAAAAGTCGGACGGAGGAATGAGTCTGATTATCGACGGACGGGGCAAGGTCCTCGGAAAACTCACAGGTTCTGCTGTTATAGCTTCAAAATTGATTAACCACCCCGGTGAGCAGTTACTTTGCTATAGTTCGGATGGGACTTTGCGTATCTGGGCCGATTCAAATGCTAAAGACAGTGCTGACGCTCTCCAGCGCTATAATAATCCTTTCTATAAAGCCAGCCAGGCTTTGACTGCCAGCGGAGCTAACAAAATTCTCCTTGGCGGATTATAGAACTCTTCTCCAGCCGTCAATCACGAGGTTGTGTGGTAACTGAATTCAAGTACCTTCGGCTTGACCAGTTTTATGTAGTCGGCCATACTCATTCGAACGGCTTTGTCGTGCGAGCCGGCTTGAAATGTAATATGGTCGTCGGCCTCTAAAGCCTTGTCCATAATAGTGGTCAAATCATATAAGTTGCCGAAGGGAGGCTCGGCGCCCAGTTCACAGTCGCCGAATATCTTTACCATATCCTTTTCTTCGGCCAGCTCGACTTTTTTGGCCCCAAGCTGTTTTTTCAGGGCACCCAGGTCAATCTTGTAACTCGCTGCAACGACGCACATCAGGTACTTGTCGTCGGCCCTGACTATTACCGGCTTCGCTACATATTTGCCCGGCTCATGCGCCGCTGCTGCCATACGCTGGGCAGTAAAAGCCGGCTTGTGCTCGGAAACCTTATACTTGACCCCGGACTTGTCTAAAAATTCTACCACCGTCATTTCGCACCTCCCAAAAAGCGTTAACGGAAAAATGATGTTATTTACAAATTGTATCTATCTGCATTGTTCATACAAATCAAGGGAAAAAAAGCAAAATTTCGACGCCCATCTAAATTAAAAGCATTTTTCTTAAAATTTCGCTATTTGACCGCTGAAAATCCTCTAACTTAGGGCTTTTTGAACCTGTGCCATAGGTAAATGCTTTGGCTAACTTCGCTGATGTAGCGTAATTCTGAAGCGGTGACGGTTTAAGGTACTGTC
>CAZTKW010000041.1:0-12213 GCA_964614315.1 uncultured Pirellulales bacterium | reverse complement strand
GGCATTGTCTCAAGGTCAGAGTTCATAGGCAAAGGGCGAAAGGATGTAGTGGTCTATCACCAGGGCCTTGCCATCGTCTTGGAAGGCTCGTACGACAAAAAAGATGCTGAGAAGGACACCAATAAACGAATTGAACAACTAACCGCAGACGTTGGCATAGCTGTATATTATCCCCAAACATTCCCTCAAGAACTAAGTGACAAACAGATTAAGAGCAAGCTGAAAACTGGCCTATTGTCTATCAGGGTGATAGTGCCGGAAGATATTTCGGGCACGCTGTTTCGAATCCTCTATCAGAAAAACGTGATAGCCAAGCCCGCTGATGATTGGCATGAGGTTAGTCTCCCCTTGCTTACCACTCTCATCCAGGAAATAACCCAATTCGTTATCAGCGAAGAGAGTATTAAGAAGGTCGAGGAAGAGGTTAGCAACCTCATACAGGACTTCGTCAACGCACTCTCATTTCATCACGAATCGGAGGCTATTGCTAAGAATATTCATGATGTTCTTTATGAGCTTTATGGCTTTTCTATTGGTGAACCCGCTAGAATTAAGGAAGCCATTTTTGCTCAGTCTGTTCTTGCCATGCTCCTTAGTTCCATCTACTACGATTCCATCAGATATGCTCATAGTCTCGACTCACTTGAAAACTTAGCCCTTGCAACTGACGCACAGAAGGCAATCGTTAAAGCCACTCACGATATTCTCGAAATAGACTATGAACCAATATTTGAAGCTATCGAGGAAATGCTCAAATCCTACCCACCGTTACCTACGTTATTTTCCAAGCTGGTGCGCCTGGCCGGTGATATTGCATCAAAGAAGTCGCTACTGAGAAGAGACCTGGCAGGGAAGGTATACCATAGGGTAGTTGGAAGCTGGAGCCTCAAAAAGGGGCTGTCCACTTTCTACACTCAGATACCCGCCGCCTATCTTCTCCTGTATCTAGCTAAGCCAAGACCGTCTAGAATTGCCGATTTCTCTTGTGGTAGCGGTACTTTACTCGTAGCTGCCTATAGTGCTTCTAATTTTCAGTACCGCATGACGTTACTGCAAACAGGCACCGAACGGAATCCGAAAGAAATCGAGACTGACTTCCACAGCCAGTTCATTAACTCGTGCTATGCCTTTGACGTTCTGGAATATGCAACCCAAATTACAGCCTTGAACCTTGCCTTGCATAGTCCGGAGACGCCTATCCCTGAATTCTCATCTATCTACACGATGCCTCTTGGTTATAGAGAGCAGGATGATATTGTCTCCCTCGGCTCTCTTGAGCTTGCCAGAGCTAGGACTAAATTTGGGAAGATGTTGGGCCATGTGACACAGATAGGCCTCAGAAAAAGAAGGAAGAGCAAGGAGCTAATGAGCAAACTCATGAACCTTGAGCCTTTTGATCTAATTGTCATGAATCCGCCTTTTGCCAGAACTACCGGAAGGGGGGGCAAAGAAGGCGGTGGCATGTTTGGCTTCATGAGCGATGAACATATACGCGCAGAAGTCCTGAAAGATTACACGACTGTCAGGGAAGAGGTTAGAAAAAAGCTTCAAGGAACGGCCAGGGCTTTGCTAAAAGAGACCAACCTTGACCTCTTGCTTACAGATGCAGATTTCCGTCCATATATGAACATCTGGCAAGCCGGTGAGGGTTTCCTGTTCCTGTACTTGGCACATCTCAGATTAAGAAATGATGGCAAGATTTGTTTCGTTCTACCCAAGAGCCTGTTGAGTGGCATTTCGTGGTTCCTCGGACGAGTCTTGCTTGCAGCCAAGTACCGTCTGAAGTACGTAATTGTAAGCTATGAACCCAATAACTATAACTTCTCCGAGTCTACGAGTCTCAGTGAGTGTATGTTTGTCGCTGAAAGGACTGATAATCACCTCGATGGTGAAGAAACTACCTTCGTCACAGTCCTACGAAAGCCCCATACGAGCATTGAGGCTATCGCCCTTGCCAACCGGATCGATAGCCGAGACGGTGACTTCGTTGAAGCTGGTAAGAGCATGGCCTTTCTCACAACTGTCAAGCGTCGAGAACTACTGGACAACGTAGATAACTGGGCAAGGTTCGTTTTCTTGCCTAGTATAGAGCTTCAGGATGAAGTCACTAATCTACTGGCTGGTACGCTCAAGATTGGCAACACCAAAGTAGAGCTACGTTTGACCAGAATGAATAACCTTGTCGCCACCATCGGAGTTGATGCGCATCGCTTCGTTGATACTTTCAAGGTTATAAACGGGGTCGTCCCGGGAAGTATGCGGATGCTACAGGGCGGCGAAGAACAGCAAAGGCAGACAATGGCAACTACACCCAATGCTTATATTTTACCCATCATAGAGCGCGGAAAATCTATCTTCAATGAAAAGGCCGGGCAACTCATTGTCCCAGACCGAATAAGGATAGACACCGCCCATGTTACAGCTATGCTCTCACCTGAACCAGTCTTATCCAATATCTTCTATTCAATCAGATTGAAGGACGAAAATCTGGGCAGGATGAAGACGATTTGCCTTTGGCTAAATACAACCTGGGGAATTCTTACTATGCTGGCTAGCAGGGAAGAGACTCATGGTGGGTTTATACGTTTGAAAATGTCGCAGTGGAGACTACTTCCGGTATTGGACCTTGACTCATTGAGCCAGAAGAGGGTGAAAGCGCTGTCTCTCATTTTTGACGACTTCCAAGCGAGGGACTTAGGCCGAATTCCAGAGCAGTATAGTGCGGAAGGTAGGCAACTCAGAATGCAGCTAGACCTCGCCTTTTTAAAAGTCATGGGTATTGAGGCTAATGAAACTGACCTGTCCAGCCTCTATGACGATATTTCCGCTTCTCTCGAGCAGTGGCTAGGTGAGTAAACTTAAATCTATTAGCCGAGAGCCAAATTCCTTCTCAGAAACTGCTCAATCCTCCGACAAAGCCTCAAGCTGTCCTCAAACTTCACTAAAATAAGCAGATTTCCATACCGCGTCTAGTTAGATATTCTCGTTGCTCTCTCTGACATAATCACTATTTCAAATTTTAGGGTTGGCGTTACGTGAGCGACTTTTCCCGTTATCGGTCATTGCTGTTTTTATTGCTATGGTATTATTGTTAGTCCCTTGTTGCCATTGTCCCACACATAAATCGAAGCTAGAATTTTTGGCGTTATTTTGGCGTTAAATTGTTTGGGATGGTCTGGGACATGATGGGACTTCACGAACAAAACAGGGTTTTGAGGATTAACACAAAGGTTCTATTTTATACGTAAAATGACTTTTTGGGACATCTAACCTAGAATCCGAAGACCGGTGCTCTTTGAGTTGAACAAAACTGACTTTTGTTGTCTCATTCCTCATTAATGAAATGTCCAACCTTGGGGCAGTTCCCGAACTACTGCTTGAGAAAAAGCAACTCATTCCGGCTTTGCAGCAACTGCTTGTGCAAATAGGTCGTGGCTGACAGTACCAGTCGCTTTACGTGGTGCATTACAAGGCCTTTGGTGTTAAAATGTCACTCGATTACCCTTTAGGAAGTAACTAATGGACGCCGCCTTTCAGCAATATATGGAACAATTGAACCCGTCTTTTAAGCGACTAGTGAACAAGACGCCAGTGACTATCATGAATCTCCCTAAGGAACTTCCACGGCAATGTGTTTACCTTTTTAGCGAAGGTGGGCATCACCTCTATGTTGGAAGGTCAAATAATTTCCGTAACCGCCTTCGCCAGCACTCTATCGATGGCGCACAACACAATCAGGCTGTATTCGCGTTTAGGCTGGCCCGGGAATCGACGGGGCAGATAGAAGCAAGTTATAAGTCTGAGGGCTCCCGAGCCTCCCTCTTAACCGACTCTGATTTCGCTAGGGCATTTCTGTTGGCCAAGCGACGCGTGAGAGCAATGGACCTAAGGTATGTGGAAGAGGTAGACCAGCTCCGCCAAGCTTTGCTTGAAATCTATGTAGCGGTGGTACTCCGAACCCCTTACAATGACTTCGCTACCCATTAAAAGTTTTCGAGAAACTAAGCGTTTATTACGGCATAAGCCTAATAGATGACTTTGTAACTGACATCCTAAAGCAATAACTTGAAGTTCGAGCCCACTTAGGGGGGCGGTACTGGACTTGAACGAGCGATTTTGCCACTCGCGGTCTTTGCAGTAAGCTGGACAATTTGATAGCTTTTCAGCGTCAGATAACAATGTAGCGACTTGTTGCCTCCGAGGCATGTCCCTCGAACTCACCTGCTCGTTGCCCTCAATGTCCGCTCTATCATTCTCGTGCCGGAGGAGTGTCCGCAGTAGAGTGGAGAACGTGGAGCTTAGAGCAAGGAGCAGGTGAGTGCTTGTGCGGCGTCTCTGGAGTCAGCCAATCACCTGATAGTAGCCATTTCCATCAACAAGCCTCTATATCTCAGCACAGCTCTTCGTCCCGGATCACGTGTCGGGTAGACAATAGGGCCAGGAGTCGTCTTTGGCCTGCTATCATTCGTACCGCTTAACATATGGCACTTCTCTTTCGCCATCTCCGATTTAGGTCTATGGTTGAGTGCCTATTGCCATCGAACACTGCCAGTAGGAAACAACCCCCTAGTTCACGGCTTGCCTATCAAGGAACCGACTATCCTCCAAATAATAAAAACCTCCACAAGAAGACTTTTCGCCTTACTTTTTCACAGTGCCCACCGTGACCTATCGTCTCTTTTTCGGGCTGGATTTGGCACCTCTAGGAAGTTTCGAAGGTTGCCGGGCATCTTGGCTCACCAGTTCCGTAGCCGCCGCTCTCGATGGCGTCTGTGATATTCTCAAGCCTGAACTCATGCTTATTGACTCTCCCGTTTGTTATTCTTCGCGCATTCTCTCACCTCGATGGCTATTTGCTTAGCAAACGCTTCACGGAACAAATCCACTTTTCTATCAATGGTGTGCTTCGCATACTTCTTAACGCGATCTTCTTTTCCTTCTGAAACCGGCTCCACCCACACCGTCATAGTCTCACCGACAATCATCAAGGTAATGTTCTGAACTGGGGCGTCAAACGGGGGCCCCCAGTCAAGTCCGTCGGCTATCCTTACGATTGCAGCCAGACGTTTTGTACGTCCCGGGTTCGCCATGGGCACTCCCTTTTCTTCCGAGAACTTGTGACCTCTATGGAAAAGAACGCAGTACAAAACTGCCGAAAAATCGCCCAAGGGTAAGGGTGGGGCATTCAATCGCTTGGGTATTTCTTCAAGGAGTTTCGCGAACGCAATTTCGTTGTGCGGCTCCTCACCCACGCCGATATCATGCAGAAGCGTGGCAGCCTCCAGTATCTGCTTGTCTTCGGCGACACTCTCAAGAATATTCAACCTGACTAACTCTTCATAGATTTTTAGCGACAACCTGCGGACTTGCTTGGCGTGACCGAGGCCTCGACCGTAGTTATTCTCTGCTGCCAGTGCCTTCAGGATTCCCAATTGCTCTCGTGTCATTCATTAACCTCCTATCCCTAAGCTGCTCCACTAGTCGTTGTAGACCATTCAGGATGGTAACTCTGCACAGTGCCTCCCGCTACTACTTCTTCTTTATGCGTTCTTCATCTGCTCTGGGGAGTCTATGCCCTCACCCAACCGAAACAGAAGAATGGGACCTAACCTCTCATTGCTCTATAGCTCTCAAATTTCGTTCCCTTTGCTATGCCGGCAAGTAACGTAATCCTGCCGCATCAAAGGCCTCTCGTTCGCTACTGATGAGAGGCCAAGATTGCCATGGCCGCTACTAGGCTTGCGCGCTCGCTGTCACAGCGCAGAACTTCTTCCGCTTGGTTCATTGGAAACCATTTTGCGGTTTTGAACTCCACCTCACGGTGCAACCTCGAGCCATGGAGTAGGCGCATCAGGTAGAAGTACGTCCACCCGTCCCACGAGTGACCATTGTATTCATACGTCCAACCTCGGCGATTGACATACTGCAGAATAGTTGGTTCGAAACCTATCTGCTCCACCACTGCGCGGACGGCTGTTTGTTCAATCGATTCGCCTGGCTCTTGCATTCCCTTTGGAAACCGCCAGCCGCGAGACGTGCCATCGCCTACAAGGAGCACATGCCATCCGTTCTCCCTGCGTCCAACAACCACTGCTCCCGCGCACAATACGCTTGGGTTCCTGGGCAATTGGTTTACTGAGAGGAACCGAGGTAGCACTCCGCTCGTTTCCCATTCAAGCACACCCTCATAGTCCAACACAGTATCGAATTCTAACCACCCACCGTGAATGAGGACAGCACGGACATCAACACCGCGTTCGAGAAGCTCCTGTATTAGATCCGTCATGTACGCATTCTCAAACCGCATGGCGTTCCGCCACGGCTGACCGCAGTATGTCCTTGAAAGATCGTGGTACACCTCTCGGAGCACCTTCGTACCAGTCGCATTGAACTTGACTAGTCCGATATACTGGCCGCAAGGGTATTCTCTATTCCGTATCGGCTGTCCAATCTCAACTACGTGGTCGCCTTCCAAGACAAGGCTTTCGGCGATGCTAAGTGGGTCATCAGTGCGTGCTGCGTAATACTGTCGCCACTCGAGATCCACCACCACTGAAACGGCTGCATCGCTGTCTAGCAATCTTCTTAACACTCCTGGCTCATAAAGAATGTCGGCATAGCTGACTACCACGTCTTCAGAGAGATGCGCCTCAGCTTTAAACAGACTATGCACCATGTTAAAGCCATCAAGGTCATCGACATATAGAACGGATGGGCTCAGTACTCGACCACCTTTGGACCCACGAACAACGACCACTTCTGTGACCCCTGCCTCATGTGCACAAGCTACAAGATACTGAAGAATTGCGATGCCTCTCACGGAAAGCAACCATTTTGGCTTATCTTTAGTATAGGGATAGAGTCTCGTCCCACTCCCGGCTCCAAGGAAAATCATCTTCATCGTCAGCCCCTACGGAAGTCTCCCTGGCATGCATCGATAGACCGTGGAAAGGTTCCAGAACAGGCATCCGCGAACGCTTGAAATAGCGACAGGGCATATGAGTCGTTGTATAGAACAAGAGATTCCGGGTGCCACTGTACTCCGATACAGAATGCACCGTCAATGGCTTCGACGGCCTCAACGACACCATCCTGTGAATGGGCGGATGCGCGTAGGTCATGGCCCAGGGTTTTCACACACTGCGTGTGACTGCCGTTGACGCGAATTCGAGCGATTCCAGGCCAGATCCGGGATAGAAGCGATTTCTGTATTATCCCTATGTCATGTACGTAGACTTCGCCATCGCGCCATTTTGTGACATGACGCTGCGGTGCAGACACAACTCGTTTAATGCTCGACACCGTGCCACCAAAAGCAACATTTAGGAGCTGCATACCCCGGCAGATGCCAAGTACAGGAATGGCACGCCGACGCGCGTGCCTGAGAAGCAGAAGTTCCAGTTCGTTGCGCTTTGGGTCTATGTCACTACTCAGCATGCAAGCCAGCGAAGAAGACTGTCCATCCATGAGGTCCTCGCCACCAGCTAACAGCAAACCATCACAACGATCAATTGCGGAAGCGGCCAGTGCGGGTGCCTGGAAGGGCACAAGAACAACTCCCAGCCCCACAACTGTGAGAGCCTCGCAATAATCCGAAAGGACACCGAAGCGCATTTTCGAGTCTATCTCCGATGAGACCCATCGGCGACATGCGATGGCCACAACCGGCCTTTTCGTTATTGTGGATCTAGGCATCTGTTTCATCTTCTATTATGTCTATCCGACCTTCCATACAATCTAACGATATTCGTTTCGCCCGAGCAACGCGAAAGAAGATCTCGTTGCCACATCCTATTGCTGCCGGAATACCGAACTCGGCGCAGCGGATGGTCATGTGGGAAAGAGCCCCTCCATAGCGCGTGACCAGCCCCGCTATCCCCAAGGCAAGAATCCAATCAGACCCGGGCTCAGCTGCCTCCAAAGCGACGATTTTTCCACCTAGTCCGGCCCCGCCGTTTGGCGATAGGGTGGCAAGCACCACAACGTCTCCCGTCACTCTAGCAGTCGTAACGAAGTTTGGCCGAGTTAAGTGTTGCTTCACCACTGAAAGATCAACTGGGCTAGTAATGAGGTCCGGCAGTATCAAATGTTGGGCTGCGGCCCACAGGCTTCGCTGCCTGGCGATCAGGTCCCCAAACCGGGAGCGAAGGTCGGCGGCGCCAATGTCTTCCGAGGCGATGAGATCTTCAACTGAAAGGAAGGACAGGTGATCGCGTGAGTACTCAAGGATGAGGCCTAACGTGGCGATTGCTTCGAGCACATCGGAGAGAACAGTCGAGAAAGCAAACTTAGTCTCCTCCCGAGCTTTCAGCACGCGCCCTGCAAAATCGAAAAACTCGCCTGCACTCATCTGAAGGCCAGCTTGCTCAAGTTGCTTTTCCAGTCGCGCCTTGTGATGAATTCTCAGCGGTTCTACCTGATACCTAGCCGCTGGAGGTCCGCCCGCGTCTGGCATGTGTTGGATTTGGTCATAGCGTGGGCTGCAAATGTCGTAGGTGCGGCCTCGAAGATGTCCAAAAACCGCATCAAAAGCGGCCTTAGTCATCTGCCCTTGTCCAAGTTTCGCAAGTGCTTGCGCCACACGCGCTGCAACAGTATCCAGACTGCGCATCCACGAGTCGAGCCAGTCAGCATCAAAGCAATCCATGAACTTAAGCCTGTTGAGCAAGTCGCGTGCGATGAACGCTAGTCTGGCTTGCCTCGCAAAAGGCACCACGCCTTCGTCGCGACACTTAGCAAGCCCGCGACGGATGAACCAAAGCAAACCAACCATGTCCTGCTCATGGGTAGAAGGTCGATTTCGGACGGACCACTCTGCGAGTTGCTTCACTAGAGCTGTGTCGCTCCTGTAGTAGGAATAATATTTGCCAAGCGCAAATCTGGTCAAGGCACAAAGATGGTCGCTAAGTTCATCGACCTCGGTTTCAGAAAATCCACGCTGCAGCAAACACTGAGTTCGTGCTGGGCTTGCAGGGTCTGCAGCCGTGAACAGCAGCTCCAGTTCAACCTTGTCGTGTAATTGAGGATGCTCGGCTAAGACCGTCAAGCGGTCCTCAACAAGCCGTTCAGCAAGTTGAGTAGGGAGAGAAGCCGGAGTGAGCGACAAGAATGACCGACGCACGTTCACATACGGTTTGCCTGCGATAGTCTCAATCAGCTCCGATGGAGTCACGTAACGGTAACCTAAGGAAGCTCTTCCGAGGATCCAAGCTTCGTTTGTAACCAGATACTCGTAAAGGCTGACTGCGAGAGGTCGCGCTTTGTTGCCCAGCATTTCTGCCGGGTTCCAATCCGCCATATCGGACCAGATTGTAGAGCGATGTCCTACCCGCGATATTTGAGACGTAGCCTCTTTGATCAGCCCAACTGAGAGTGCACGATCTTCAGCTTGAACTGGAAGTGGTGTGGCTTGGCGGTTATGACGAGCCTGAAATATGTGCACCTGACCTTGTGCTGAGATGCCAAACTCGATCAGCAGGGGCAAGTCAAATAGACGCTCAACCGCCAGCACGGCTTGATGGAGAGTATACCATGGCTCCGACAGAGATGTGGCGTCACGCAGTACATCGACATGCTTACAAGCTCGTCCTGCAGTGACACTGTCTGTCCGACCAGATTCATCGTCGTAATCAACTGACAAATAGAGGTCGTGTGGTGCGCCGGTACTGATTATTCCGCACATCGTTGCTGAGGTGAGCTGTCTCTGTACAATAACCTCATTCAGCGCCGCAGAAGATCGAGCATGGTCGTCTCGCTCGAAAGATTCGACAACGCGCTCGACAGCAGTTAATAGCGCGCCTGGCTCGAGCGCTGAGACATTAAGCTCGCTATGGAATAGTCCAGGGGGTATGTCAGCATCGGCATCCTCTGTCATAGCCGCGCTTCGTACAGCGAGTAATTCACCTAGCCCAGCGTTCCGAACTAGGTCGAGACACTGAGTCGGGGATTCGTGCCACTGCTTCACAGTAAAAGTAACGAATGGATCGACTGTGAAGGCTGGGGCTTGAGATTCACGGAGAAGACGTAGCGTCCGAGCCTTAGAGAGTCTCATCTTCCTCGCAGTGGATTCAACTGCCCCCTATTCTAGTGATCTACTTGGGTACCAAGGTGGTAGCATAGCCAATAGCAGGTCATCGATGGCTTGGTGAACGGCCTGGCTCTTGCCTTGCTCCACGGCCACTGCCAGTCTGTCTACAAGTTCACGGGAGCGAGAGTCGAAGGTGGTTATCCTATCCTGGGCAGCTGCAAGCCACCACCTAAGATTCGCCTGCTCTACAGGAGACACCTTTGTCTGCTGTCCGATAAGCTTACGATACCTATCTAGAGCGTAGACCAAACACTGTGTCCCTCTCTCAGAATGCCCAAGTGCCATCCACGCTCGTGCAAGGAAGACCAGCCCCATGAACCATTCGATAAGCCACCACAGCTCCACGTTACGGAAGGCTGGCATGTACTCTCGGTGATAGTTGTCGCATTCAGTGAGAAGCCCCTCGAGTTCGCGCCGTTTGTTCTCTCGATGCCATGGACTGAGCGGGTTGGTTGTCCTAATGTCCAAGATGCAGTGGATCAGGTGGCGAGTTACCCTTAGCATCTCGTGTGCCAAGTCAGGGCGCTGCTTCGTATCGGTCGATGCCAACGCGGTCAGACATAGTCCCTTGGCGCGTGTGAAGTACTGGAGAGCCTTGTCGTAGTCTCCTTGCATCTGGAGTAATCGGCCTATGCCTCGAACAGGACGCGGGTCGTCCGATAGTGCCTCCGAAGACTGTTGGTATTTCGTGTGCGCCAGCTTCCGAAGTTCACTTGCGCGACCGGGTTGCACGTGGGCTAAGAGCCGAAGTCCTTCTGCTTCGAAGTAGGCTCCTTCCGCCTGAAGATAAACGTTGTCTGAGGCAAGCTGCTCCAATTCACGGCCTATGTTAACCTGATGCTCAAAATCACCGCTCGCTACCGTAGATATGGCGACCTGCGATAGTGTCCAAAGCTTCTCGGCTGTTTCGTGGCCGACGATGGCTTCGTAATATCTTACGATGTCTCTCCTCGATAGCCCAGGCGTCCAGAGGTCAAGGGGTGGGCCAGTATATAGAGTCTTCGGAGCCAGCACGACGACCGGAGCGATATCAGTTGACTGCACACCAGTGGAAGAGCCCATCCCAGTGCGACCCATGTTCGCACCCTCATTAGGCGGCATCCAACTTGCAGTTATTCGAACATGCAATTCTGGCTTTGGTAACTCCCGATGTCTTTCGTCCCGCACTACAATGCCAAGTTCTCGCCAGAAGCGGTCAAAAGAGTCAGTTTGAAAAGCCTCTGTTCGAACATTTTCGATACCAAACGTGTTGCAGAAGGCCCCCACGAGTTCTTGCTTCGTAAATGAAGTGATTCTCTCGTCTAACTCGTAGACGAAGGACTCAAGGTAGAAGAGTTTCACGAGAGTCTCCATCGCTAGCCGAGAACCCATGCGGACACTTTTTGCCATTGGAACAGGGGCTATCTCGGAGAGAAACTCCGAATGTGCACTCCGAATGCGATTTGCTAACTCAGCTAGCACATCCGGGCGACAGTTAGCGGAGAGGTACACGTTACTAGGAAGCCCCTCGGGCATACAAGGTTCACGAGCTATAGCAAGGATGGGAAGCCGTCGCCACAGGAACTTCTGGAGAAATCCTTCGATGTCTCTCGTTCCACTTCCGCGATTCGGGAATTCATGCAGTACAGCATGCATTGTGAGAATTATAGATATTACCCCCCTGTTTTCACGCCACTCATCGATGGCGTGAAGTGCAAGGTCAACCTTCTGTACCGCATCCCCAGTGAGCACCTTCAGTTGCTTTCCTCTGCATTCCTGCAGAGTCCGAGCCTTCTCTCGCGCCTTTTCACTAAGACTATCGTCAAATTCTAGTAAGAGCCCACATCGCGCCTTAGTGTTCAGAAGAAGATGCTCAAGTTCACCACCATCGCTACCGCCGACACTAACAAAAACGGCGCGGCTAGCATCGAAGTGCTCTCTTCGGATTGCCTCCAAGACCTGGTTGGCCTTGCTGATAGCACTTGGATCTGCGGCAAAGCATTCAGCTCCGCCTGTCCGCAGTTGACCGCTTAGTGCCGCACGAATTCGCTTGTCCAATGGTGAGAGTGTCTCACTCACATCCATGGTTTGATCCTTGTTGCTGCGCCCGCCTCTCTGTGGCCGCCGCCGCGGGTCGCTCTGATAAA
>CAZTKW010000040.1:0-12286 GCA_964614315.1 uncultured Pirellulales bacterium | reverse complement strand
AATCAAGTCTCTAAATGCGGTTGTTTTTATCCAGCTCCAGCGGTTCTTTGCAATTACTGTTTTACTGTTCATCTTGTTTACCTCCCTTTTAACTAAGCCTAACAACACAACCACACATCTAAACAATTTCTGAAAAGTTATCGAAGCCAGACATAGCTGTGCTCGAATTTTCCTATCGTTTGATAGGTTCATATCTATGAGCAACTGTCAGTAATAACACACTTTTGTAAAAAGAACGATACACTCTCCCGGAGACTGTCTTCAGTGAAAGGTTTACTGATATAGTCACTTGCGCCAACTTCATAGCCTTTAACCTTATCCTCTATCGTTTCTTTAGCAGAAACCATGATGATTGTTGTATCCCTCAACGCAGAGTTCTCACGTATTCGACGACACACTTCATAGCCATCCATACCAGGCATCGTAATATCAAGCAAAATGAGGTCCGGCTGAAAATTCAGTGCAATCTTCAAGGCTTCGTCACCTGTTGTAGCTGTTTTAACATCGTAATCGTAACCCAATATTTCCTGGACAATTTCGTTATTGAGAGATTCGTCATCGATTGTCAATATTTTCTTTATTGGTTGCATGTTCTTACCCTTTATTTATGTGTCAGACTTTGACAGTAGACACTATCCTGTTAGGCTGTCGTCGATTATAGTTACCTCTGTTTGCCATTGTTATCTCCGACCAGTACAGTCTCTGGCTCGATAGAAACACGCGTATAGCATAAGCATCGGATGTTCAAAACGATGACCATTCAGCAGCCGTGAACAACCTTAATACCAGCTTCCATCTATAAATTAATTTTATGGCAGTTCCGCTTTTGTTTATTTATCGGTTTAGTTGTTTTCGACAGTTTTAAGACAGAGCATTAGTACCTTTATCGTGACCGCCAATGAATGGCAAAAGAGACAAAAAAATAATATATAAGGTATATTTTCGGACTGTGTTGTAAGTAAGACCAACGGATATATAATACTGTTTTTTTTACAGCGGCAACCGTATGTTCACAACGTTGATCATTTTATGCAATTTTTTAAGTTTTTGATATTACAAGCCTTATGGATTCACGATTTTTGTGGTTTTATGAGCTATTTGGTGTATTGTTTGTAGGTTGGTTGTAAATTTTAGTTTGTTTATAAAATGCAAAAAAGGGCCAGAAGTTTTGGTTACAGCCCTCTGCTGTCTTTGAACAGTTTATAATTTTACAATTACGGCTCGGTACCTTCAAGCCAATTATCGACAAGTATATACAAATCATATCCATCGATAGAGTCATCCTTGGGGATGCTTATATTGCCAATTGAATTATAATTGGCATCGCCTTTTTCGGCAAACCGCCGCCGGAAAACAAAAAGTTGATGACTCTTACCTCCGATATACATATAATAGCGCTTTTAGAGATACCGATGCAGGCCAGCTTCTTATACGCAACGGCAATAGTGGATATCAAATATGTCTCGATTGATTAATATGTTTCGTGCCAACAGCCCCAACCCCGATGTAGCCAGGCGAGCAAGTGTAAACTGGATTATGCTCATTTATTTCGCCTCCGGAGCCTGCTCTTTGATTGATGAAGTCGTATGGGTGCGCCTGCTGAAGCTGACCCTCGGCAACACTGTTTACGCATCGAGCATTGTCGTTTCGATGTTTATGGGAGGCCTGGCCCTCGGCGCCCTGATTATGGGTCGATATTCCGACCGTATCAAAGAGCACCTGCGACTATATGCCTTATTGGAAACTCTGGTAACGATATCGGCTCTGTTGCTGCCGTTGGGATTGAAATTCTCCGACAGAATTTATATCTGGTTTTACAGGACATACGACCCTACTCACGGGCAATTACTGATAGTTCAGGTAATAATATCAGCGGCGATACTGCTTGTGCCCTCGATGATAATGGGTAGTACTCTGCCGCTTCTGGGCAGGTTCGTCACCGCCCTCGAAAAAGAAGCCGGTCATTTAGTAGGCAAACTCTACGCATTGAACACCCTCGGGGCAGCGGCCGGCTGCTTCCTGGCAGGCTTCGTTTTAATCCGGGCCTTCGGCGTGATGGGCGCATTATACATAGCAGCAGCCCTCAATCTGCTGGTTGCCTTTGGAGGATGGTTTCTCTCACGATTTTCCGGCGTCGAAATCCAGGAAAAGACCGAAGCCGCGTCTGCTAAAACCGCCGAATCCGCCCCAGCCAAAACAACCAACGGCAGGTTCTACCTTTTAATACTTGCCTTCTTTATGAGCGGCTTGATAAGCATAGCATATGAACTGCTCTGGATGCGAAGTATCATTCATCTGCTCGGCGGCGCAACTTATGTCTTCAGTGCTGTGCTTACCATTTACCTCTTGGGAAATGTCATAGGTGCCAGTATCGGCAGCAGACTGGCCAAACGACTAAAAACCCCCGCCCTCGCTTTCGCGGTAACTTTGTCATTGCTGGGATTGTGCGGGGTCTTTTATCTTCCTGCACTTATACTTTGGATTTCAACAGTCCTGCCAAACGCTAATAATGCCTTTAATGCAATTTATACCTGGCTTTCGGTGTCGCATTATATGATTGAACCGCTCCTGCAGAGTATCTTTTTGTTTCTCTTACCTGCTATTATTATGGGAATAGGTTTCCCGATAGCCCTGCAGGCATGGACCAACCATGTCCACAAAGTAGGGCGTTCAACCGGCACTGCTTATGGAGCAAATACCATAGGCGCCGTCATAGGCGGCCTTTTAACCGGATTTGTCCTTATACCACTACTGGGACTTCAAAGCTCTATTACAATCCTTGGTTTGATTGGAATATGGATCGCCGCTGTAATGTTCCTGTTATTCGCCGGCGGTTCGAGGTCCATCAAGCGATGGTCTCTTGTGGGGATAGCTGTTATCTTAACAATAATCACAGCAACAATGCCGCTGAATCAGTTTGATACCGTGGTTAAGTTAAACCCCAGGTTGCCGGGTCATTTCGCTCTTGTTGCGGTAAATGAAGGCATTACCACGACCGTTTCCGTCCACAGGGATCTTACCGACGACTCTTTGCGATTATACTCCTCAGGGCAGAGTGTGGCCGGCGATAACTTCATCGAACGAGGCGACCAGAAAATGTTAGGCCATTTTGGGGTATTCCTAAACAGCCAGGCCCAAAAGATACTGTCGGTCGGCTTTGGCTCAGGCGGAACGACCGAGTGTCTGGCCGAACACAACCTCGAAAGCGTCGACTGTGTGGAGATAGCTCCGGAAATAGTCGAGACTTCTTTGGAATTTTTCCGCCACATTAACCTTGGTGACAGGCTTAATGAAGAAATAAATATGATTTATATGGATGCCAAGAATTATCTGCATCTGACTGACAACACATATGACGTTATCATCAATGACCCCATTCATCCCAGAGATTTCGCCGAAAACGCTTCTCTTTATACAAAGGAGTATTTCCAAAGTGCCGCCCAAAAGCTCACCGAAAAAGGAATGATACTGTCCTGGATTCCAACCTACGATATGCCCATTTCGGCATTCAACAGCATAATCGGAACTCAATTAGAGGTCTTCCCTTACGTTACAATATGGTATCTGACCCCCCATCCGGCACCGCTGGTGCTGGTGGCAAGCTCAAAACAACAGCAGTATTACTCACCAAAGCATATAAACGATAGCCTGTTCAAAAAAGAGGTGCGTGATAGTTTGGCGGTATTAAATATCCATAACAGTATGGAAGTGTTGACCTGTTACATCGCAGATGAAAGGGCCCTAAGAAAACAGATCACGGACTTTACAATTAACAGCGACTATTTACCCTTCGTCGAATTTACTACCGACGATAAAACCCCTCACAGACAGTTGATCAAGCAATTTGTTATAAATCCCAGAAATGACACCATTTATGACCATATCGACTGGACGGGATTTGATGAAGAACAAAAAACCAAATGGCTTGGGGACTATCGACAGCTTTACAAGGCTCTTAACCATCTGTTTATGGCTTATGACACCGACAGTTACCTCGGCAAGTTAAAGCATTGTGTGGATGGCCTGGAAGTTTTGCCGGACAATTCCGGCCTGCTCTTTTTCAGAAAAGAGGTCGAGAAACGCCTTTTCCAGGACAGTATAAGCCTCATACCGCTTGGCAAAGCAGACCAGGCTCTGGCTCTCGCAGACCAACTCCTCGCCATTTATCCTCAATCATCAGTTGCCTGGATAATCAAGTCTGTTGCTATACGAAACAAGGGCAATCTTACAAGAGCGCTCAGTGACGCCCTGCGGTCGGTAGATCTTGACCCTGAAAGCGAAGATGCACACTTTAATCTTGGTTCCATTTTCTTCCATCTCGGCCGATTCGAGGAGGCCGCCGACGAATATCAAAAAACTCTGCAATTTGCAGAAAAGGCGCGCAAACTCACCAGCAGCAAGCAAGTCTTTCTATTGGATGCCTTAGCGGACGCTTATATCAATCTCGGCCGACAAAATGACGCTATAGACACAATCAATAAAGCTTACGATCAGGCAAGGGCCACAGGACAAGAAGAAATGGCACAGAAACTCGCCCAGAAACTGCGTTTCTGTTATCCCATAATCCCTGACAGTTCTCCAACTCTGCGTAAATGAAGTCCGAAAGTGGTTCGGCACCGACATTTGTCCTTACCTGTCATTCGGCACAAGATACGCCCTGCGCCTTCATTCGGCGTGAACTATGAAATCACACATCAAGGTTTTGTACTTCCAGTGCATGGTCCAAGATGAAATTTCGTTGTTTTTCAACATCGCCGCCCATCAGAATACTAAAGAGCCTGTCGGCCTCTCCGGCATCATCCAGCTTGACCTGCAGCAGTGTTCGCGTAGCGGGATTTATCGTTGTATTCCCAGCAGGGCTGTTCTATCAGAGAGCAGTGAGGTCTTATTGGTGAAAGAGATTATTATAAAAGTGGAGAGATTATCGGCCCCAAATCGGCCTCAGTATGACGGCCAACATATCAATATACTCACGCAGCAGCAGGACAGCCAATTAGGCGGTTTTTTTAGAAAAAACCCAGAATAATAAATTATCCTTGCCTCTTAAGAAGACGATACATAACCGGCTTGTTTTTAGCTTTATTGCGGCTGTTTAACCGCCAGGCAGACAGAATAAAAGGATTAATATAGAATTAGACACAGGAGAAATGAAAATGGGAAAAAGAACAGTAAAAAATAAACCCAACGAGGACAAATTACAGCTACCGACGTTAGATTTGGAGCAATACGAGCCTAACTTAGAGGAAGAAACCGGTGTAAGGGACAATATTAAGGGTTCGACGCGTTATGCCTGGATCGGCGCCGGGCAGTGCGGCGGAAGACTGGTCAAGTCTTTCTATGATTTAGGGTATAAGAAAGTACTGGCTGTGAACAGCACACACCATGACCTTGACCTGCTTGGTATTCCAGAGGACCAAAAGTTCTTAATGGATATAGGCGAGAAAGGCGCCGGGAAAGACATGGAACGAGGGGAAAAGGCCGTCCAGCAGAATCAACAGAAAATTCTGCACCTTGCCAGACAGAAATTCGGGACACAAATTGACAATATCATGGTCTGTTTTGGAGCAGGCGGCGGAACGGGCAGCGGCAGCGTTGTCGGTTTGATTGAGGTTGCTAAAAGATACGCCCGTTATATCGGCCTGGAAAATCCGAATAAGAAGGTTGGTGTAGTGATGACCTTACCCACAGTTGGTGAAGCGAGCTCGCCGCTGGTATCTGAAAATGCCCATAAGGTGGCCAGCAAGTTAAGCAAGATGGCAAAGAAGGGTGACATTTCACCGCTTATTATTATCGACAACGACAAGATAAACAAGATGTACCCAGGAATGACGGTAAAGTCATTCTGGCCGAGCATCAACAACACTGTCGCGAGCCTCTTTGATATCTTCAACCGGCTCAGCGCCCTGAGCAGTTCCTACAGTTCATTTGACCCGGCAGACTATCACAGCATTATACAGGCAGGCGGCTGTGCAATAATGGGTCTGACGAAAGTCAACAAGTTCCAGGACAAATTTGCGATATCTGAAGCAGTCAAACAGAACCTTGAGAAAACGCTTCTTGCGGGGGGCTTCGATTTGACAACAGCGAAAGTGGCCGGTTGCATTATTGTCGGCGGCAAAAAGCTGGTGAGCAATATTAAAGGCTTACAGGACAATATCGATTATGCTTTTGATGTGCTCTCAGAGATAACCGGGCAGACCACAATCCACCGAGGGATTTATGAAGACAACAGGGACTCTTTAAGGGTTTACACAATAATCGGCGGACTGGACAGCCCTACTACGCGGCTGAAAGAACTTAAGAATTACATGGCAGTATGTGTCAGTTAGTAAAGAGCTGATTATTTGCGAATAATTGTTTTTATCTTCGCCGGCCAAGTTGTTCCTAAGCTTTTCGGAAACGCTGGGGCACAGTTTGGCCGGTGAAATCTTTTTATCAGGCAGGCAGCCGTCAGAGAAGTGCTGCTTAAAAAGCTCGCAGATTATATTCAGCAACAACCACAATTCTATGAAGTTCAGCCAACAGTAGCCGAAACCAGAGAAAGCCAAATGGAAGAAAAGGCGGACAACAACGAGAAATCCAAGTATTCCGAGAGAATCACCGGCATAACCGAGGCCGCTGAACCTTTCGATGGCACGGGGGAGCCGGAAAGCTACGAAGGCCCTATCCAAACCTCAGATGGTCAACCGTCAGCTGGGAATTTTGCCTTGAGCGAACTGAACTCTACTGATAAGGCAGGTGATTTTACAGTCGATGAATGGGGGGCCGTTTTAGATTTGGAGCAATATGAGCTTAATTTGCAGGAAGAAACCGGTGTCGAAGACGAGAGTAAGGGTTCGACGCGTTATGCGTGGATTGGTGCCGGGCAGTGCGGCGGAAGGTTGGTCAAGTCATTCTATGATTTAGGCTATAAGAAAGTACTGGCAGTCAACAGCACTGTCCGTGACCTGGAGCTGCTTGATATTCCAGAGGGGCAAAAGTTCTTAATGGACGTAGGCGAAGAATGTACGGGGCGGGACATGAAAAGAGGCGCCAAAGCAATTCAGAAGTATAAGCAGGATATTTTGCACCTTGCGAGACAGACATTTGGCACTCAAATTGACCATATCATGATAAGTTTCGGAGCAGGCGGCGGAACGGGCAGCGGCAGCGTTGCCGGATTGATTGACATTGCCCAAAGATACGCCCGGTATATAGGCCTGGAAAATCCAAATAAGAAGGTGGGTGTAGTGATGACTTTGCCCGCGGCAGGTAAAGTCGGTTCGCCGCTGGTAGCTGAAAATGCATACAAAGTCGCTGTCGAGTTAACCAAAATGGCAACAGAAGGGAAAATATCGCCTCTTATCATTGTAGACAACGACAGAATCAACAGGATGTACCCAACAATGACAGCAAAATTACTCTGGTCCAGTATAAACAGCAGTGTTGCAAACCTGTTCGATACTTTCAACAGGATAAGTGTTCTGAGCAGCCAGTATATTTCTTTTGATTCTGTAGAGTATCAGAGCATTATGAAGTCCGGCGGATGCGCGATAATGGGCCTGACTAAAGTGAATGAATTTGATGACAAGTATGCGATATCAAAGGCAGTGAAGAACAACTTAGAGAAGACAATGCTTGCCGGCGAATTCGATTTATCCACAACCAAAGCAGCTGCCTGCATAGTTGTCGGTGGAAAAAAATTAATGGCTAATGTCAAAGGCTTGCAGGACAATATCGACTATGCATTTGATGTTTTGGCAGAGATAACCGGCCAGGCTACCATCTATCGAGGTATATATGAAGACAACAGCGATTCGGTGAGAGTGTACACAATCATCGGAGGTTTGGACAGCCCTGACAGGAGGCTGGAAGAGCTTAGTACCGGCTTCTACTTTCAGCCGGACGCAGGAGGTATCGAAGACCCACCACTGTGGGAGCGAAAGGAAGATGTTATATCTTTGGCGGAATACTTCCTGGCACGAGAGGCCAACTTTCATAACGGTCCGGACAAAGTTCTAAGCCCGGAGGCGAAGAAGGTTGTTCTGAATTACTCCTGGCCCGGCAATGTCGGTGAACTTGCCAAAGCTATGGAACGTGCCTACGAATTAACTTTGGGAGAGGAAATTCAAATAGATACGCTGCCTTACAATATTATATTCGCCGAGACTGAGGCTTACCCAAAAGAGATATTGGCCACGCTTGACGAAGTGAGACGAAGGATTATTACCAAGACCTTTACCTCTTATGCAAACCCATGTGAGGAGTTTGTCTCAAGAATGCTTGGCATCAAGTGTCACCATTTGAATCGTTTAATTGAGCGGTTCGGCATCGCCGATGTAGTATCAGCAGCTAAGATGAGATTTTCGCTACCACCTTTATACAGTGTTTCTCATAGTAAGATAAAAAGAGTCCTCCATCATTTTTTTCCTGCCTGGTTTTGATAAACACTCTTCGCCAAATCTGACAAATAAGCCATATACGAATGTTGAGCCAGTGCTCCATCAAGCTGTAAAGCTGAAGGTAATAGATTAGCTGTTAGAATGGGCTAAGGTGGGAAAAGGGGGGAAGATGCCTGAACTTTTAGGTTAGCATCGTATTTTCCGACATCTAACGTATCCAAACCAGACAGGCCTGTCTGGTTTTTTTCATATCTCAATCGCCGGTTTTAGTATGAAAAAGCCGGTTTTTTTGCGATTTCCTTTAAAATATTGCTGAAAGGCAAAAAAATTTGAAAAAATTCTATTTTTATGGTTGACAAATACACGATAATCGTTAATAATTACACGTAACTTGTTAAGGAGATAAAATTATGATACAGACATTTATTGAGAAAAACAGAAAGATGCTGGCGCTCTATTACCGAACGATGCGGATTGGCGGATGGATGTTGTTATCCCTTGCAGTTCTGGCAGCAGCCGGGCATTCTTTCGCATTGGCCACGCGAATTGGTGACGGGTACGAGTTTTACCGCTACTGGCATCACGATGTACCATGGGGAACGTTTACCCATGGACTTCCTATGAGTTTACTTATTCTTGGTATGGCGCAATTTATCAGGTATCTGCTTGAACCAGACCGGAAGCCCGGCTGGATTTTGCGTAATGCAGATAAATTGCTTTACACATACACCGCCATTCTGATCAGCTATTATTGTTGGAGGGGTGCGACAGATGTGATTACCCATTTTAACGAGCCTTATGATTTTCCGCTGCGTTTAATACTCCTGGCTGTATTTATCTTAGTAGAACTGCTGGCATTGGTGGGAGTAGCTGAGATGTTAAGGCGTTTATTGCCAATGATAGAAGAACACAAAACGCTGGTTTGAAGGAGTCTTTGAAATGATAAATATCAGGCTTGATTATGTTCTTTTGGATCGGCGGATGAAGCTTAAGGATTTGTCTGAGGCTACGGGGCTTGCGGTAAATAATCTTTCGATACTTAAAACCAACAAGGCCCGTGCGATACGGTTTTCGACTTTAGAGGCGTTATGTAAAGTACTCAAATGCAGCCCCGGTGATTTAATTGAATTTATTCCAGAGACATAAGAACAAGGCCGGGCGGAAGATGCCCGGCCCATACTTTAAAAAAAAGTTTTAGTGTCTAATCGTCTGTTTGCCACCAGTCACCGTCAAAGTAAGTCCACTGTGGGGTAAAACCTATCGCTTGGCCCTGTTTTTTAACACAAATAGCCGTGGCATGTTTACCATCCTTTTCTAATGTAACTGAACGGACATAAAGCTTGTAAATGTCGTCGCTTATGTCAGCCAACATAATATCTTTTATCTCTTCGGGACTATTAACATTTGCTAGTGCCTGCCTGAAGCGATTTGCATCATCTGGTGACATACCGCTGAACCAGTCGGGATGTTGCTTATACTCGACTTTCCCTTTAGCTAAATCATAAAATGCATTAATATTGAAGTTTGCCAGCCAAGCATGTTTATCGCCTGCTTCCATCGCGTCAAGCATTGCCTGAATCCTTTCAACTAATCCTAGTGGCAAATTTTCATCCTGTCTGAAATCGTATGGTGCTTTATCTTTTTCTACAGTTACGCCTTGATTGGCTTTGATCACTTTTGAGCCTTGCGGATTACTGACCTCTACCGAACCTTCCTTGACCTCTACCGCCAATATATCTATCGAATCTGTTGTAACTATGTCAATCCCAAAAACTGTCCCGAGAGCTTTCACGACACCGAATGGTGTTACCACCACAAACTCTCCCTTACCCTTGGTAACAGTTACTTCAATCTCACCAGCAAGATGCTCAAATCCCCTTTTCTCACTGCTGTCATACAATCCGATTTCAGCACCTTCAGCAAGTTTGACCGTTGAGCCATCATTGAAACTATGTGTTTGGGGCCCATGTACCAATTTAGCTACTGCTATCTCATTTGTTGAACTAGTAAACTGATTTATGCCAATAAGCACCGCTATAATTATTGCTGCAGCGGCGGCGAATTTTGTTATTCTACTTTTCATAATTATTCTCCATATATCAGGCTGGTAGGCCGGTTTTGATTGTTTAGGTTTTGACTGTTCGTTAAGCATTTTCGCAAAGGCAATGCGTTCGGCTTTAGTTGCACCGGCAGGGTCAATGCCGTCTGCTTTTAACAGGCCTTCAAGAAATTTTTTGTTATTATCCATTTTGGCTCTCCATTTGGTTACGAAGAGATTTCTTTGCGTAAAATATTCGCGACCTGACGGTCCCAATACTACAACCAACAACATCAGCTATCGACTGGTAAGACATCTGCTCAATGAAGGACAGCGTTAATACTTCCCTGTGATAAGGTTTGAGCTTGTTTAAGGCGCTGTGCAACTTTTCAGTGTCATCTGCGTCGAAGAGAGGCTCATCGGGGCCTGATACGGGAAACTCATCATCTTCGGGCAGTTTGACGAACCTGTCTTTGCGCCTGAAACCATCATAAACCTTATTTCTTGCGATACGGTACAGCCAGACAGCAAAGGATTGAGTGTCTTTCAACTTATGAATTTTTTTAAAGACGTTCAGCCAGATGTCCTGGAGGATATCATCAACGCCGGCAGGGCCGGTATTCAGGCGTCTGACATAATACTTCAGCCGCGGCTGGTATAAGTCGAAGAGCTTTTCAAAAGCGGCTCTCTCGCCGTCCCTGCATCGATGCACTATCGTTTCCAGCTTTGTCTCAAACTCCATATATGCCCTTTGAAGTCTTTCCCGTATCATCGGGTAAAGACGCAATTTGAGCGGATTAGTTCAAATATATTTGATTTTTTTTAATTTTAAAGGATTTGCGGCCAAAAAGCACGCGTGAGAAGGTAAAGGGAGAGGGGCGGGGAATAGTTGCAGATTACAAAAGTTTCTGGTAACAATACAGGAGCAGAATTGAAAGTCGTAAAGTTGAGACCTTTTTGTGAGTTAGTTTTATGGCAACTATATTGTGCGATACAGGGGGCGATCTGATTGACGTAGATTACCAGCCGGCAATAGCAATATTCTCAGGACGCCGGATTCAATTCGGGAAATACCATAAAACCGGAATGATGCCGCTTTGATGCAGGAGTTCAAGCAAATCTTCAATCTCCGGTAAAAGCAGAACACCTACGGTATCGGTGATTATTCTTCGAAGCGAATGAACATTTACTTCTATGATAGCGGGGCTATTGTAATTTGAGAAGCGAGGCCAGAATGCCGGGACCTTTTGCCTGTATAGGCGGTATTCTTCGCCAAATTTGGATTCAAGATGCGTTTCTTCCATTCGAGCCACAATGATGTGTACGGGGATGATAATCGCAGGGACCAGTATAAGTATAAGCAAATTCTCGAAATAGAGCCCGACACCAAGAGCCAACAGAAAAGATCCTATATACAGCGGATTGCGGCAGAGAGAATAAGGACCTTCGGCGACAATTTCTTTCGATTTACGGCTGCCTATATAGAAAGTGCACCATATACGGATTGCCAGGCCTGCCAAAAGAAACAGATAGCCGCCGAATTCCACGAAAAAGGCAGTGGTTGACTCCAATGACCAGGAAGGTCTTACAAAGACAGCAACAAAAATGATTGGAATAAAGACTAATCGCAGCAAATGTGTTCTTAACTTACGCAGTGACATTTTTTTTTAGATTTTCTCCTTATCGAACCTGCTTTTGCCGGTCAGGCAGGGAAATAACATTGCTCTTTGGTATGAAAGACGGGCTATACGACATTCAATCCCGGAGTTCTTTAACATATTAATCGCTTCAGCGATATTATCATCCTCAATTACAAGGAAAACACCGGCTTCATTTTCCCGCACAAACTCTTTTATTTCTTCTAAAA
>CAZTKW010000039.1:1534-12539 GCA_964614315.1 uncultured Pirellulales bacterium | reverse complement strand
CTGAGATGATATATATCGGTTTGCCTTATATCTTTAAGTTTTTGACAGATATCTCGCGCGGCGTTTTTTGTGTTGACGACAACCAGAACGCTGCCGGTGTTTTGAAGCTCTTGTTTTGCCAATTCTGCTATTTCTTTCTCTGACCAACCGCCGATTTTTCGGCAATCATGAACTTCGACGCGATTTAATTTTTTGAATAACTCTGCCTCATCTGGCATCATCTGCTGGTCTGACGAAATAGTCAAAGCTCTTTGAGGCGGTTCCACTTTATCAAGGAGTGGCTGTGTGGCAGTGCAGAGAACAACAGTCGAACCACAGTCGTTGACAAGAAAGCGAAGTGCAACATTGAACATATGAACGCACCGAACAGGTATTGTCTGAACTTCATCAAAAATGATTACAGAGTTTGCAAGCTGGTGCATTCGTCGGGCGCTTCTTGTGCCGGAACCAAAGAACGCATCGAGGAGTTGAACACTTGTTGTGAAAACAATGGGTGCATCCCAATTCTCCGACAACAGATTCTGCCTTCGGGTTTCTTTTTCCGGAGTTAGATTAGAATGGTGTTCAAGTACGATTCTGTCTAAGTATTTCCCTTCTGAGTTTTTTTCTTCTAAGATTTTTCTGACTTCTTCCGCATTTTGGTCAATAATTGAAGTATAGGGAATTATGTATAGGATTCTGTCCATCGTATTCTTTAACGCGTGATTCAGAGCATATCGTAAACTGGCTAATGTCTTTCCGCCTCCGGTCGGAACAGTCAACTGATAAATACCTCTGGGTTTATTGGAAAACCGAAAGCACTGCTGCGACACTTGGTTTCGTAACGCCTCGACATCAGTTTTGTTCTCAAATGCCTTCAACTTGTTATTCAATCGTTCAATCAAAATCCCCCAAGAAAAAGATTTTGCGTAGTTCCGTAGCGAAATATTATCCGGTAACTCGAAGTCGGCTGCATCAATCCTGTCAGCATCGATGAGGCAACTAAAGAGGAAGCGAACAAACAGACCTATCTTGAAGTTGAAGGTTTCTTTAGAATCGTTATCTTCTTTCAATGCCTTTAGCTTTTGGGATAAGTGTTTTGCCATGAGGCCTTTGGAGAGCAAATCATCTAATCGTTTCCATTCAGCACTATCGACATGTGATAATGCCTCATTGATATGCGTTAGCTCTTCTGATTTCCGCATCCTTTTGGAGAACTTGTCCCGGCCGTCAATCGAAAGACAATCAATCAAACCTGAATGGTGAGAAGCAATACATAGGGATAGAATCTGTGCGGCAAGACCCCCCTCTGATCCATTATGTGACAGAGCACTATAAATGAACTGAGCGCCAGCGCTAGAATGATCAACTTTTCCTTTTTTCGCTACAGCATCAATATAGTCGTCGGCATCAGGATCAATTAACCCCGCAGCAGAACGAAGGTATTGTTGGAACTCTTCGCTTGCTTTGCCCATATCATGCAGTAACCCAATTAATTCGCCAAACTGATCGAGACCAATTTTTGATGTAAATTCAGCGGCTTTCTTTGCAACACCTACAAGATGGTCATTAAGATACTGTTTTCTACTATCTTTTGTGATACGGGATAGGAGGTGTTCTTTCAACGGCTGCCAGTGAGCACCCTGTTCGGGGATTTTGCCGGGGTTTTGCGGGTCGGTGTGGGCGTAGAATTTACGAGGCCCACTGATTTGCCCTTTTTGTCGCTTTTCCGCTTGACCCATGCCTTTCTCCAATCAAACACCGATAAAAGCCCGATATAACTTCTTTTTAGAAAAAAGGGCTTCGGAGGGAGATGGTTTCCGCCAGAGCTCGGTTCAACCCTGCAATATTTAAATACCGTAGGAATTTTGCTTTGTCAATCTCTTTTTCTTAAATTTTTTAAATTCCCCCAATACTGCCTAAAACCCCAACTCTCCGAAACAACATCGGGAGCCAGACACCGGCAATGACACCGGGGTTGCTCGCCCTAAGCTGCGACCAGGTTAGCTAACCGAAAGCGGGCTGGCGATGCAGTGAGGCACCCTGAATCCGCAAGGATTTATTTAAAACCAGCCCCCCTCCCCGCGCATAAGAAAAGGGCTGGGCTGCGGAGGGAGAGGAGAGAGCAACTTACCCAGCCCTGAAATATTGCCAAACAGATTATACCCACCCCCGCCTAAAGATACAAGAATTACTTAAAATCCCCCTAACCCATGATTACAATACTAAATCGCAAATAGTCAATCAAAAATCGTCAGCCCAATTCACCTGAACCTGCACGGATTTATTTACAAGTGAAGTCGTTGTTTAAATAAACAGAAAAAAGAGGTTGTTCTCAGATTATTCTGTTGAATCTACTAAACAGTTGGTTCCAATTGCCTCTTATTTGCGACGACGAAGGAGTAGTGCTCCGACACCAAGTAACGCAATAGTCATCGGCTCAGGGATAATAACCCCGTCAACACTGGCTATTACTGTTGAGTTATTCTTGTAATCCAGCAGGTCAAAGGAGAAATCCACAAAAGCCCCAAGACATGTCAGGTCTATCGTGAACCAGTCACCGGTGGATACACCGGGGCCGCTGCCGCTATCATCGGCAATCATGTCATAGCCATAATAGGGTGATACCCAGTTAATGTAGCTCAGATCTCCGGTATCAACTGTTGTAGCGGCTGACTGGCCGCCGGGGCCCAGATAATCCCAGTCCGCAGCAGTATAAGTGGGACCGTAAAGACCGAGACTCGCACCTGCATCTGCGCTTGCGCCGCTGATAACAAGCACATAATCCGAACCTATCCAAATTCTAAATAAATCTTCAACAGGCGTGACTCCGTCGGCTTCGCGAAGCTCCATAGTGACGACCGCGCCGGCCGTCGGAGCTAAACCAAGAACCAACATCAAAATTAACAATTGTTTCATCATCACTCTCCTTCCAAAAAACAATCTTAAGAGTAAAAAAACACCGATTAAACCCCTCAAGATTCATATGGAATATATCAAAATGCGATAAGTAAATCAAATGGAAAATTGCAACAAATAAAAGAAATTTAAGAAAAAAGTATTCAGCGACGTCCGGGATAGCTATAAACTATCCCAAAATCCTCGTTTTTGGCATTTTCAGTGCCATAACCCATGTTTTGGGGGGTTTGGGGATTACTTCTATTTATGTGGCTCTAAGCAACCTTGTGAGGCACCCTGAACCTGCAAGGATTTATTTAAAACCAGCCCCCAAACCCGTCAAATCGTAGCAGAAATGAAAGCATCAGTTTAAGAAACTTGAAAGTTCACTCCAAAAGCTTACAATAGCTGCAACAGATTGTGACTCGCGGCCCGTGCCTCGAAGATTAACTATCGAGATACGAGAAATGATTATCGGCGTGATGACAACTAAGTTGCATTTGCAGGGGATAACTTCGCTTAAGCAAAAGCGGAGTATCGTCAAAAGTCTTATTGGCCGATTGAAAAGCAGATTTAATATATCAATCGCTGAGGTTGACCATAACGACAACAAAACTTCCTCAGTCATCGCAATGGCGATAGTATCAAACGACACACGGTTCATAAATCAGCAGTTTGATAAAATCATTGATTTCATGAATAAAGACGGCCGTTTTTATCTTGGCCAAGTCGAGCGGGAGACATTTTAAGCGTGATATGTATGAACCTTGAGTATCAGCGAGCAAATCTATAAGCTTTGTGAACTAAACAATCTTATCGACTATAAACCTTGCACCAAGGAATATATCCATCGCCATAGCTGAGCAGAAGATAGCCAGCCTCAGCCAGTGAATATGTGATTTTGCCCTTACCATAAAAAAAATAATGCCGGTGGCAATGGCACCGAGTAAATATATTTTGGCCGTTTCAGTGAAAAGCTTTGCATATCCTGTTCCTAAACCCGCAAAAGACTCTGCGTATTTTGCCGCTGCCAGTAGCGTAACAACAGAACATGCAGTCATAATCACAGTTGTTGCCAATACCCACTTCCTATCGGCAAAACCGGAAGATATCAGTCCCTGCACTCCTGCACCTATCAATACCGAGCAGCACAGAACAGGAATTACCAACCAGATGACGGGGCTTACATTGAATAAGGAATTGCAAAAAGATAATATCAGCCCGAGAGAAAAAATAATCATTACGCCGAATCGTCGAGCGGCAAACAGCATGGATAAACCAATAATCAGTCCTGCTATTGGTATGTGATAAAATCCGACAAGAGTTAAATTTCGTTTTATGGCGACGAGTGGAACTAATAGGCCGGCCAGGTCGACTAAGTTTAACTTAGCCTGTACAGGAATTGCGAATAAGTGGAATCTCGCTGAGGTTTGAAAAAACAACAGGATTGCGAAAAATGGCAGGCACGAAAGCGGCACTCTCAGCCAGCGCCATTTTAATTTTGGTCCAAATGCCGCCGGGCAAAACAGCCATGGTATAGTTGCAGCCAATAAACCTGTTGTTGAGTGAAATTTAGCCAGGCCAAGTATAAACGGCCCAAAACCATATACCGCACCGGCAAAAAACGAACCGGCAAAACCTGCTACCCATCGCCGACTCAGCACGTAACAGCCTGAAGCCGCCAAGCAAAGATTCACAGGCAGAAGATAATCTAATCGGTCGAAGTGCCTTAAGTGTGGTTGATACAAGTAGATAGCGAAACCGGCATAAATAACTGTTGCTGTGGCAAACTTACTGATGCTTTTGTTCATTTATCATTCTCGCAAAAGCGAGAATCCACATCCTGTAACCGGAAAACAGTGAATTGAAATTTACCTTAGAGTGCAACTTTTGTTTCTGTTGTCCTCTTTACTGTTGGTTTTTTTACATCCACTATATCTATTGCCGTTTTTGGACATGTTGATTTTGGGCATTCGCCGGTCCAGCAATAGAGACAGAGATTTTCTTTGGGGCGCCCGATAGCCTTAACCATATCATCGGTAGTCTGGTATCGCAGTGTCGAGACGTCCAGGTCTTTGGCAATCCATTCCACCATTGCCTTGTATTTCTCATTGTTTTCATCTACATATTCTGACACATCTTTTAAATCGTGACCTTCCAGGGAAGCGATAGCTTTACGAGCGGCAAGCTCATGGATGGAGCGTGTGGAAAGATTAAACCTGCATGGAAACATCAGCGGTGGACAGGCCGGTCTTATATGTAACTTTTTGGCGCCGCAATCCCAGAGTTTTTTTACAGTGAAGTTCTTGAGTTGGGTCCCTCTGACAATAGAATCCTCACAAACAACAATGTTGTTGCCTTCAATTACTTCTTTGATAGGAATAAGTTTCATCTTTGCAATGAGGTCTCGCTGCTCTTGTGAAGGTGGAGTATAGCTTCTGCCGTATCCCGGTGTGTATTTAACAAGAGGGCGTCGGAACGGTTTGCCCGATTCCATCGCATATCCTAATCCGTGAGCTAATCCGGAGTCCGGAACCCCTGAGACCACGTCTACCTCGATATCTTTATCGCGTTTTGCGAGGTACCGGCCGCATCTTTCCCTGACCGTTTCTACATTTATTCCTTCATAGCTTGATGCAGGAAAGCCGGTATATATCCAGAGAAATGCGCAGATTTGGTTTACATTTGTTCTCCCAGGTCTTCTTTGCACTATTCCGTCTTCATTTATCAGGATTATCTCTCCCGGTTCGATGTGTTTTATTAACCCAAAGTCATTATTTGGAAAGGCGCAGGTTTCAGCAGTCACCGCCCATGCATCTTCCCGCCTGCCAATGATAAGTGGCGTATACCCAAACCTGTCTCTTGCAGCATATATTCCATCTTTATTCAGCAGTAGAAGCGAACAGGAACCCCCTATAGCATCAAACATTTTCTCTATGCCGTCTATCAAATCGGTTCCCTGGTTGATTAACTTCGCTATCAATTCCGGCGTATTGACCGCTCTTTGACTCACCTCGCTGAAAGATATTCCCTTATTTAACAATTTTACAGCTATCTCCTCGGCGTTTTCTACATATCCGCTGGTTACTATACAAAAAGGTCCAAACTTTGAATTTAGATAAATAGGCTGTTCATCGTAGTCGCTGATAACCCCGATGCCTTTGTTGCCGTTTATGTGTTTATAATCATTATAAAATTTTGACTTGAACTGACTCTGGTTCAGATTGTGTATTTGACGGGTGAAGGTATCTCCAAGTACTGCTATGCCCCCGTATTCAGTTCCCAGATGTGAATGATAATCTGTGCCATAGAAAAGACTTTCTACACAATTCTTTTTCGAGACTACACCAAAAATACCACTCATATTTCACCTCCTGCTGATATGTTTGTAAACACTTAGCAACACTGCTAAACCACTTAATTTATGCATTCTACCATATCTGCGTTCTTATGTATAGACCCAGACGATAAAACCATCCACAAACCTTGAATTATTTAAGGACCACTTTGCCGGTTCCTGTCGTAATTCTGCCTATTTTGTAGACCTGTTCGCCAAATCTTTTCAGTTTCCTGGCTATGGAATTAGCAAAATCCTCCGATACTATCAATACAAACCCTATACCCATATTAAAAACCCTGTACATTTCATCTTCTTCTATGGGTCCTGAATTTTGCAGGAATTCGAATATTTTATGTTTGGGCCAGCTCATTTTTTTTATAACCGCATTACGATCCTTCGGCAGCACTCGCGGAATATTTCCTGCCAGGCCTCCACCGGTAATATGTGCCATGCCGTGGACCACTTTTTTGACTTTATATTGCGATAACAGCTTAACTATGGCTTTGGCATAAATTTGCGTCGGTTCCAGAAGTACGTCACCCAATACAGCACCGTTGAGTTCCTTTGGCGTATCGGTCATTTTAAGCCCGCATTTTTTGAAACAGATATTGCGAGCAAGCGTATATCCGTTACTGTGCAGGCCGCTTGAGGCCAGACCCAGAATTACATCACCTTTTACGATTGTTTTGCCGTCGACGATTTTTTTCCGCTCCACAATTCCAACGGCAAACCCGGCCATATCGAAATCATCTTTACGATAGGTATCAGGCATTTCGGCGGTCTCTCCTCCAATGAGTGCGCAGTCAGCCAGCCGACAGCCGGCCGAAACACCTTTAACCAGTTCGGCAATTGTCTCCGGCTCCAACTTGTTGACGGCTATATAGTCCAGAAAAAACAACGGCTCAGCGCCCTGGACAAGCATGTCGTTAACGCTCATTGCCACCAGATCAATTCCGACGGTATCAAATCTCTTGATTTTAGCAGCGAGTTGAACTTTACTGCCAACGCCGTCGGTGCAGGCTACTAGAACTGGATTTTTGTAATTTCTTTTGAAAAGTTTTTCATCATAATCCAGTCGAAACATCCCTGCAAAGCTGTTTTTGCTGCTCATCACCCTTGGGCCAAATGTGCTTGCAACGCACGAGTAAATTTGCCGAACCATCTCGTCATTAGCATCGATATTCACACCGGATTGTTCGTAGCTTATGTATTTACTCATCTGTCTCGAACAAATCATCAGACATATTCATTTGGTGGTTTTCTATAATGAATTTATTCATCGCCATATCTACAGGTATTCGGTATTTGCCGTTCCAGCAGGCGGTGCAGTAATGGTCTGCCGGAAGTACAGCGCATGACAGCAATCCTTCCAGCGACAGATAACCTGCACTGTCAACACCAAGAAACTCTTTGATTTGTTCCAGGTCGCGGTTATTTGCCAGCAGTTCTTCTTTGGTTGGAAAGTCCACTCCGTAAAAACACGGAAACCTCAATGGTGGACAACTGACTCGCATATGAATTTCTTTTGCTCCGGCTTGTCTCAATGTCCGCAGCTTTCCTCTTGTTGTTGTGCCGCGGACGATTGAGTCATCAACAACAACAATTCGTTTCCCTTTTATAGCTTCTTTTACCACCGCCAGTTTAAGCTTGACTTCTAACTCTCTTAATTTCTGGTCCGGTGAAATAAATGTTCTTCCTACATAGTGGCTTCTGACCAAACCCATATCGAAGGGTATTTTGCTTTGTTCTGAGTATCCTATTGCCGCAGATGTCCCTGAGTCTGGTACGGGTATTACAATATCGGCATCAATCGGATGTTCTATTGCCAGTTTCCTTCCGACTTTTTTTCTAAACTCGTGAACGCTTTCTCCAAAAAAAGCGCTGTTCTGCTTGGCAAAATAAATGTGCTCGAAGATACAGTGGGCCGGTATTGTCGTACCTGGTTTTACGAAAAAACGGCTGGTCAGCCCTCTCTTATCAAGTGTAACTATTTCGCCTGGTTCGACCTCACGGATGAACTTGGCGCCTATGGTATCGATAGCGCAACTTTCACTGGCAACAACATAAGAGCCATTTTCAGTTTGGCCGATGCACAAAGGCCGGATGCCATAAGGGTCTCGTGCCGCTTCAATGCGGTCGGCAAATAGAAAAAGAAGGCAATATGCACCCTGCAGATGATTCAATACGTGCGCCAGCGTGTCAGCTTTGCTTATATGGGTAGGCTTGGCGAGCAAATGAGTAATTATTTCGGTATCGTTTGTGGACTTGAAGATGCTTCCGTAAGCTTCATATTCGTCACGTAGCAGCGAGGCGTTTATAAGGTTGCCGTTATGTGCTACCGCTACTTGACCGCGCGAGTATTCACTCAAAAGAGGCTGGCTATTCATTGCCTTGCTGGAACCTGTAGTCGAATACCGTACGTGGCCGATGGCTATTGGATTAGTCAGTTTTTCCAATGACTGCCTGCTGCTTCGGAAAACCCTGCCAACCGTCCCCATTCCTTTGTAACAATGGATAAATTCACCGTCGCTGGACGCTATGCCGGCCGATTCTTGTCCGCGGTGTTGAAGACTGTATAGGCCAAAGTAGGTTTTTTGAATGGCATCGGGGTCGCCATATATACCGAAGAGACCACAGCTTTCTTTTTTGTCTGAAGCCATTAAATCCCTGTATCTCGTATCTTGCTAAAAATGCGACGTACAATTCACAACAGGGTATGAGTTTAGCAGATTAGCCGGTTCAGGTCAAATTAAAGAATTGATTTTTATAACTCGGGATACATAAATTCAGGTATTCGTTGAATTTTGCCCTCAGCACTGACGCAGGCCAGTGTGCTCCAGCCCTCCGCCAGTATTACACCGTTACTGCTGTGAGTAAGTTTATAACGGTGCTCAACCTTACTGGCGGTGACCCCTGAGCAGCTTGTTTCCAGTTGAAGCTGCTCGTCATATCTGGCTGGGCTGCGATATCTTATATGTAGCTCGGCAACGACAAAAAATACACCGCCAGCTTCAAGGTCTTTATAAGCTATCCCGTTAATGCGTAAAAGCTCCGTCCGTCCCATCTCAAACCACACTGGGAATACGCTGTGATGAACCACGCCGGCCTGGTCGGTTTCACAATAACGGGGTATTATAGTTATTTTATGGCTTTGAATTTTTACTCGCCCGGGAAAATCCATTTCACTACCTAAGTATTACAATTGTCATTTCTGAGAAACATTACCACCTTTACAGGACAATAAGGTGCCAACCCAAACGGGGCTGACAGCTTAAAAATAGCAAAAAAGCATATATTTGCAAGTTTCATCTGGTGAAAAACCCCAACACCATAAACTAATCAATCAGGCTGCTATCGGTATTTACAAACGTCAAATTGGGCATCTGTAGTGTAAAATATCAAAAAATCACAATGGAAAAAAATGTTGACTTATTTCTTTAGCCCTGAGACAATAACCTCTTTGTTTTTCGCCAAGAATGATTGTTAACGTTTTGAACCTATCGAAAGGACGAAGTTATGAAAAGTTATCTGATATTTTTAACCTGGCTTGTAACATTTGCTGCCCTTTTAGGTTTAGCCTGTGAACCGGCAGCTTCCGTCGATACCGACACCGAACAAGTGGGGATTGCCGAAGTCTCGCCTGAGACAGTTGTTGAACCAGCCGAACCCGAGCCGGTTGCTGCTGAAACGCCGCCCGAACCAGCTGTTGCTGAAACACCAGTCGAACCTGAGCCAGTTGCTGTTGAAACACCAGCCGAACCACCAGTTGTGGTTGAAACACCAAAAGAACCCCCAGCCCCGGCACCGACCACTGCTGAAAAGGCTGATGAGGCTGATAAAGTGGATGTGGCCGTGACCATTAACGGTATAGATATTACTGAAAGCCAAATTGACGAGAAAATTGCCCCTCAGATGGAACGAATGGCCAATCAGCCGGGCAGAAAATTGCCCCCCGCTCTTTTGGAGCAGAGTAGATCGCAACTAAAACAAAGGATTATCGAGGAGATGATTGTTGAAACCCTATTGGACGAAAAAGTAAAAGAAAACAATATAGTCATCACTGAAGAAGACGTAACTAATCAAATCAACGAAATGCTTGCTCAGCAGAAAATGTCACTGGAGGACTTGAAAGCATTATTGGAAGCCCGGGGAACAAATTATGACCAGTGGAAAGAACAGATGCAGTTCCCAAAGAGGCTGGCCTATCAAAAGGTTATGGAAGCTCAATTTGACGACCAGGTAAACATTACAGAAGAAGATGCTCAAAAGTATTATACTGAAAACATAAAGCAGTTCGAACAACCAGAACAGGTCAGAGTCAGTCACATCCTTGTAAGACCTGACACTACTGACCCGAACACCGACCCAAACGATGCTAAAGCCCAGGCCATGGCAAAGACTCAGGACCTGCTTGAACAGGTTAGATCTGGGGCTGATTTCGCCGAATTAGCAAAAGCCACCGGAGGATATCCTTCAGCTCCAAAAGGCGGCGATATAGGCTTTGGCCAAAAAGGTGATGTAGCCTCAGGCAGAAGGGGTAGTTGGGTTGGGCCTTTTGAAAAAGTAGCTTTCGAATTGGAAGTCGGGCAGGTCAGCGACGTTGTCGAAACCACCTATGGATATCACATAATAAAGGTTACCGACCATAATGATGCTGGCGTCATGGCATTTGAGGAGGTCAAAAACGATTTAATAAATATGCTAAAGCAAAGAAAGCAGGGCGAACTTGCCAGGCAATATATTGAAGACTTAAAAGCCGAGGCTACTATCGTTTATCCTCCGGGTAAA
>CAZTKW010000039.1:0-1524 GCA_964614315.1 uncultured Pirellulales bacterium | reverse complement strand
ACCAAAGCCGGCTCAAACCCCTGCTTTCCCAGGAGCGCCTGTTCGACGAAGCCCCAGATAACCATCAGTATAAACGACGGTTAAAATGAAAACAGGAAACCTTTTTTACAGGTTTCCTGTTTTTTTCATATCACTTTTATTTTTTCTAAGCTGTCTTTTTCTCTTTACGGTTATTTTAACCTCAACGGAGCTTTTCCATCCGTCTAATAAGCTCATCACCGAGTGCGGTCTTGTTGACTATATGTTTTTTGATTTCAGAGACGAAGCTGTTTTTTTCATATGTACCTCTCACTGCCTCGAAATCGGACCGCTTGGTCTCTACATCGCCGTCAAGCCCGAATCCGATTTGAGCGGTGGCCGCAAATTCTTTTTGCGCATCGGACAGAAGCATATTATCAAGTTTTATAACAGCCGTTTTCCATTTTATTATCAACTCGATAATGTCGTCAGGTGTTATTTGAGCGGCCGTTTTGCCCAAGCGCCGCTGCAGAACATCTTCCGCCCAGGTCCACTCGTATGCCTGGTATTCCTTATGTATTGATTGGAAAGCTTCTGTCAAATGCTCTAATGTACTGATAGTGCCGGCTTCAATATCGCAAAGCATTTTTTGTACCGCTTCTTCCGGAGCAAATAAACCTCCCAGGTCTACCCATTTACCAGTCCCTGCTTCGGTTTCCGGAGATAATACTGCGCGAAGTTCATCGATATTTTTGAAATCGCCTTTTGGCGGATTTCCCAATCGTCTGATGAGACAGTTGCCTAAGAATTTATCAATCCCCATTTGGTACAATTTAATGCCGTTATCCAGCGATGAGTTCTTAATCTTGACACTGTGATAAGTGAAGTAATCGGACGTCTCTCCGGAGGTTGTCTTGAGATTTCTCAATAACTCACAGCCGTTAAGCATCTTTTGAATCGTATATGGGCTTAGCAGCTTGAAGTTGATATAATCAAGTTTTTTGGTACTCTTGCGCCTGTCCCGTTTCGGCCATTTGCGTGCATCTCGAACAGTACCCACACTGCGCAAATTCACCCCCGGAACAAGAATACTTTCATCTTCGTGCTCAATCAGGTATGAAAATGGCAAATCAGAAATGTCTGAATTCCTGTAGTGTCTTCCCATCACTACGGTAAAAGCCCCCACTTTTGCCGGCCAGAGCATGTAAGAATCACTGGCTGTTTTAGAACCTCTTTCGACGACACCCTGATGGACAGGTCCTAATTTGTACATATGATTGCTTTGGTTGGTTCCGCTGCCGGCGTTCAAAAAAGAAAACAGCCCGGCTATCAGTAGTGTGGATTTGTGATGTGTTACGGTATATGGCCCGGCGAATATTGAGCATGCCTCTCCGTGAAACCCACCGCAGTTAGCAAAGAATACTGAATGTTCCGCTGAGTACTGCTTTGCCAGTACACAACCCTGACCTATGAAACAGTTGCATATTATTACCCCGTCGGTAACTTTAGAGCCGCTGCAGCAAATAAAATCTTCTGCGATAACACTCGGCCCGATATAAACTGGGT
>CAZTKW010000038.1:0-12755 GCA_964614315.1 uncultured Pirellulales bacterium | reverse complement strand
AGCCCCTTGTCGTTGGGGCCATTCACAACTGCCTTGGCTGCGACATCCTCGTCTTCTGTAATATAAGCTCTGAGAAACCATAGAGTAAATAAATCTTCATCACTGAAGTTGTGGTAAGTATTGCCATACTCTTTGACCTGTTGCTTTAGGCTTTTAAATAGGCTCTGTTCATCCATTAAACTATCTCCCTATTTCTTTATTAGATGTTATCCACGTCCCACATGTTTTTCATGAAGTCTTCTTCGATAAGGCGGACTTTCCAGTTGTCGCCTTCGATCTTCAGGTTTGGCAGGTTGTTACTGCCATTGACATAGATCGTGTCAAATTCAAAGTCCCGTGTGCTGATGCGGTTCTTCTGAAACCATTCATCCAGCATCAGGTTATCTTTTTCCAGATCGCCGGTCAGCTTTCGCCAGACGATAAGAATCTTTTCCTTTTGGCCATTATTGGGGTTATTCGAATCAGCCGGAATCCAGCCTTCTACCTTGCGGAACCACCATGGGCCTTTTTCATCCTGTTTCAATTTTCCGTCCAGGATCAACCGTGTATTCTGATCTTCCGGCAGTTCCGGATCAGGTTCGCGTTTGAATTTGGCACCAAAGGTCTGCGGTGCTGCGATATGATCAACCCGAAGGCCAATCAGGTAATTGAACGTCTCCAGCAAATCAACATTTCGAACTTTATATTCATCGGTACCAGGCCTTTTCACTGTAAGCTGATAGCTGCACGGATCGTCGAATGCATCGATATTAAGCAATGACTGACTGCCTCTGGTCTCCGTATTCAGCAAGTACCCAAGCATATAATCTTCACGCAAAGAAGCGTTTTCAGCAATCACTTTATCCCTTGCAGGATTATCATTAAACACGAGGTTATTCAGTGCATCCTCGTAACTTTCTAAGCGGATATATTTGAAACAATGGGAAATGCCTGTTTCTCTTGCTGTGGGCTTGCCATCTTTCCATGAATCTGAATAAACTACTTTTTGGATTCTTGGTTTGGTTACTTCATCAAAATAATCTCCCATCTCAACAAGGATATATTTGCGATTCCCCTCGTCCTCTCGATTGAGATTAATGACCGCATGACCTGTAGTGCCGGAACCAGCGAAATAATCAAGACACATTGCAATCTCATCGTTCCCAATTATTGTGTGTATAGCATCCTTTGTAGAGAAAAGTGATTTTGGATAACCAAATTGACGTCGATCACCCAGGATATTTGCGAGCAAGTTTGTGCCGTGTGATGATGCGTCGTACTTCGAATCATGCCATATAGTTTTAGGCTTTCTCCCGTTCTTGATCCAGTCCTTTAACTGCACCGAATAGTTCTCTCTCGTCTCTTTTACTACGAAATCACCTGACAAGGCTGCTTTCAATATCTTTTCCCTATCCGACCACCGCCATACCCTGCGTTTTCCGCTGGAATCGACAGGCATAATCTTATCCAGATCTATATTCGACTCAACTTTAGAGGTATCTACAGAAAGAACGTTCTGATCGTCATCAAGGAAATAGACGACTTTCGTTTCATAATCAGCAGGGAAATCCTTTTCTCTCTTTCCACCCACACCTATTATTTTGCCCTGAGATTTCGAGTAATAGAGAGCAAATTCAGAATTGGGTCGTTCATCTGGGGTAGAAAGACCGCCGCTTCGCCTGAATGGCAAAAGGCGATGAGATTCATTACCCTCGCCATGACCGTATCCTTGCACCTGCTCCTCTGTTAGTGGCTGATCAGCAACACTCAAACTATAAGGATTGACTGCATATATAAGGCAATATTCATGAGATGTGGCATAGTGGCTGTTAATACCACGCCCTCTCGGATTACTTTGAACCACAATGGTTCCAACGTAGCTTATGTCAGAGTATACGGCAGACAATGTCTCTTTCAGGTGATATAATTCTTCATCGTCTATTGTCGCAATCAAAGCTCCGTTGTCTAACAGTAGTTTCCGTGAAACTACTGCACGCTCAGAAATCATCGTCATCCATGACGAATGACGGTAGCTATTCTTGTATACAAATGTTTCTTCGGAGGTGTTATATGGCGGATCGATATACACACATTTCACCTGCTCTCGATACTTTTCTCCCAACATACTTAACGCTTGGAAGTTTTCTGAATGAATAAGCAATCCATCACATTTCTCATCAAAGTTTTCTATTGACTCAATCAGTTTGTTCTTAAAATCATCGCTAAAAAACTTGGTATCCAGGACCAAATATGGATTATCTTTCAGGAATTTAACTGTTAACGGATTTGAGTATGCAACGTTTCCACTTTCCAGAAGATCGCCTTTGTCAGCTTTTATTTCATCAATAGCAAAAAGCTTTACCCATTCCTGGCGTTGGGCATCATTGGCCGCAATTTCTCCATACAAATCTTGGGGCACACGGTCAAGTGTGATGCAGTAATTGGTCTCAGTGACAAATTTCTTTTTGAGCCAGAGCTTTTTCTGGAATTCCTCAAGCTGAGCCAAAAATTCAATCAGTTTGCCGGCAATCTTTCTTAGTACCTTAATCTTAGCCAAATAGCTTTCTACCGCGGGAGCATCCGCATTTTCGATATCATCCAGCCGCATCACTTCATTTTTAATATAAAAATCAAGCTCCCGGCTTAAAAAGCCACCCAGATCTTTATGGATAAAGTAATCCATTGTATTTCGAGCAGTGTACTGATTGATATATTTAGCAAGCAACGGACGGTCCTTTTGGCTTTCCGTTGGGGCAGGTACAGAGAGCAATCTCAGATATTCACCTGCGTTATCCATTGCCTCAAGGGCCTTGAGTATTTCAGCCGTTGCTTCACTATTCCGATGTTGTCTCCACGAACCTTCCTGTTTGCCTCCTTTTTCTGGGTCAGGCCGATACTCAAAATTACAAATAAGCTCGCCATTTTCATCCATTTCAACAGGGTTATCTTTGTGGATAACAAAGAAACGTTTATTAGCTTCGGATGCCTTAACATTTCCATGTTCTCCTTCGGATGCTTCAACGATCTTGAAGTGTACTCTTCTTGTATCTTCAGGAAGCTGCTTAAGCTTTCGTTCTTCTTGAGATAATGCCTGTATCTCATTGGCCTGTGTTACATCAAAGCTGAAATTTGTAAAGTATTCAGCTGTCTTAATATAGTACTGATCCGCATTGGCCCAGTGAAGTTTGACCTCTTCGCCATTGTAAGGAACCGCAAAAGGAGCGGCCTTGCCGGATGTCTCACGAGTGTAGTAGCGTTTACTAAGGAAATCACCACCGTCATAATACCGTTCAAAGAAACGATAGAGATGGTCATATATTTCACCTTCAGTATTGACCGTATCCTTAGCGGCATCCAAAGCAGCTTTAGCCTTTTTGGCCGCTGGTGTTTCTTGTGGATCAGCAGCACCGAATTCCTTGGCAGTTTCAATAGCCTTTTCGTACTCAGCCTGCAATTGTGCTTTACGAGTATCATCGACCTGACCAAAAGCGTCTGCAACAATCTTGAGCAAGTCTTTGTCGAGGAAGGTCTCTACCTGCTCGGCTTTGGCGTGCATCACACGATAAAAACCAAAGTCCAGGTCCGGCTGATCCAGCTGAAAAAGCTCCTTGAGTTTCTTTATTAAACGATCTCTTAATTGCTGCATCGTTGGCATATATTTACTCCATTATCTATATTACTGACCACCGTATCGTAAACAGCGGCGTTGTTTTGGTTTTCTGCTCCATTCGTTTTTCAAGAGCGTCAATAAGATCATCCCGTTTTTGGGCAATCTCATCTTCAAGGTCAAATATCCTCTGACGCAGCTTGCGTTTTTTACTCTCAAGCGTTTTTGTCTTTTCCTGGAATTCATGCTGCTCAGCAACAGTGGTTGCCAATCTTGCCTGCCGATTAAGTGCCTTGATCTGATTCTTTGTGTCATCTAATTCTTTCTGAACGGCAAGCTCCATATCTTCAGCCCATCTGAAAAGCTGTTCACGAGCCTCATTGAAATGACGACTATTTTCTTCAAGCGATTTGGCAATGGTGGCTCTGGTATGCCTGTCAATCTCGGCGGTTAGCCTTTTCTCTATGCCATCTAAAGAAATAGTCTCTGTTGCAACCTGGCCTTTACACAGGAAAAGCTTCTCGCAAGTCTCCTGAGAAAGATTGTTTCCGTCGTCGTCAAAACCTGAGAAAAGAAGATATTCTTCTTTTTCGAATGATTCTACCTTAAGCTGTTGCAATATCAGATAGCCAGATTTTCCTTTTAGCTGTTCTATCAGAGATATTTTTGTTGGTTGGTTGGTTATATCAAAAGCAACATGGGCTGGTTTAGTCTCAAAGTTCCTGCCGGAATCAATCACGTGTTCGCCAAGTGGATGAGTCAATCTATAAAGAAACTCACCAGCAATATCCTGTGAATCTTTCTTTTTTGAAATAAGATGATAAGTACCGGTCTTTACAGATGCAACCGGTGATTGTTTAAGCAGAAAAGAAAGGTCTTTGTCATTAAAGTCAGCATGGGAATGTAATATATACCTGGTAAGAGACCAGAACAGTTTTCCTATACGATCCAGATACTGCCGGGCACCACTCAAGTTTACTTTCAAACGAGAATGCACATCCTCATCAAAATGCTCCAGCAGATCCTTACGGGTACTTTGCATTTTTGTCTGAATTTTCTCTTCAAGCTCCTCCTGAAGCTGGGCAAATGCTTTTTGAATTTCTTCAGGGCTTCGGCACTGCTGATAAATATCGAGAACCTTACGTTCAAAATCAACACCGGATTCTAACGTTCCAAGAACTTCGTCTGATGCACCAAAGACACCAGTAAAGAGGTTGAATTTCTGTTCCAATAACTCATAAACACGTTTGTCAGCATCATTTTTTTCATTAAGGAAGTTTATAACTACAACGTCATGTTCCTGTCCGTAGCGGTGACATCTTCCAATTCGTTGCTCAATACGCTGCGGATTCCAAGGCAGATCAAAGTTTATAACCAGCGAACAGAACTGTAGATTTATACCTTCTGCACCAGCTTCGGTAGCTATCATTATACTGGCACTGTCCCTGAAATAATCAATTAGAGCTGTCCTGATATCTACCGCTTTGGAACCAGAGACGCGTGTAGTATCTTTGTTATCTTCAACCCATTGCTGGTAAATCGCTGTTGATTCAGGATCACTATTTGAACCGTTGAATGTTACAACTTTACCTGCGTAACCATTGCTTTCGAGAAAATCTTTGACATATTGCTGGGTTCGTTTTGATTCAGTAAAGATGATGGCTTTTTGAGCGGCATCAACTTTTGCCATTTCAGCAAAACCGATTTCAACAGCTTTAAGCAACGAACGGGTTTTTGTATCTACACCTATACTTCTTGCCCATTGACTATACCGCTGGAGTTCATCAATTTCCTCTTGAAGTTTCTGCGGGTCTATTTTGGGAGATGTATCCTGTGGTTCTTCTTCGTCAGAATTTTCAATATCACTGTCTTCCTGATCCTCAAGTAGTTCATCAAGCAAGTCCTCGTCCATATCACCTTCAAGCCAAAAACGTTCAATAGGTGTTTCGTTTGCTTTAATATCATCTTTAATCTTGAGGAGCCGGTGTTTCATCATCTCAAGCGTACCAGCAACTGCCTGCGGAGAGGACGCTAAGACTTTTCTTACAAGTAACGTTATTAAATGCCTTTGACCGGAAGGGATAGAATAACTATCTGTTCGCTGCAGAAAAGCTGATATTGCTTCGTAGAGTTTGTGCTCCTGTTCAGTAGGCTTGAAGGGACGGGTTATTAGTTTTCGTTCGGTAAACTTAATGTATTCTAGTACTTGGCTACGTAGGGTTCTTTTGCAAAAAGACCGCAGTCGGCTTCTTAGATCTTCAATGTCAGAGCCAACAGTCGTATATTGTGTGCGGAACGATGGTAAATCACCAAATATCCGTTCATCGATTAAAGTCGATAGACCAAAAAGCTCTAATAATGAATTCTGCAGAGGAGTGGCGGTCAGAAGCATTTTTTTTCTGTCTTCGAGAGCCCACCGCAATGCTTGCCCTATTCGATTGCTTTGGCGATAGGCATTACGTAGCTTATGGGCTTCATCAATTACCACCCAATCCCATGGAATAGCTTTTAATTCTGCTGATTTACGGGCAGCGTAATGCAAGGAACAGATAACAATAGAACTGTCCATAAACGGTGATGGATTTCCATTTTTCTTTGCTTCTCTATATGCCCTTGCATCAAGAACTTTTGCTGGCAAATGGAACTTTTCGTATAATTCCAAAGCCCATTGTTTGCGCAAAGATGCGGGAGTAATTACAAGAATCTTCCTTTTACTTTCCGCCCAACTCTGACAAATAACCAATCCAGCTTCTATTGTTTTGCCTAATCCAACTTCATCTGCAAGAACAACACCCTTGGAAAGAGGTGAACGCATCGCAAAAAGGGCTGCTTCAATCTGATGTGGATTCAAATCCACACACGCATCAAATAACGATCTAGACAGGCGGTCAACGCCAAGCCCTCCTTGCCGAGACAACTCATATGCATAATATTTAGAATGATATTCCGTTATCATTTGTTTGTATCCTGACTCGATTGATCTGCTCCCCCGGCTTTTACCCATTCATCAACTTCATCCTTTTTGAATTTCCAGAGACGACCCATTCGATGGGCAGGCATATCGTGCTTATCGATCCATTTGTAAACAGTATCGTTGCTGACCCCGAGATACTTACAAATCTCCTCAACAGATAGCCAACGATCTTCTGTGATCATTTTCAAACTCCTAAGTACGAGGTGTGCTTTTCCCATAAATATCTGGCCACACAATCATGCCAGAACAAAACACCGTAAAAGTATCCGTTATAGGACCACATGTCAACCGTTTTCTGCCGATTTAGCCCTAATGAAAACGCTAAAAGCTGTTAAAAAACGGTGATTCTTAGAAATTTCTTCAAAATCATCAAAAAATTCCTTGCGCTCTTTTTTATTATGTTGAGCTCAACATAAATTCACTTATGTTAGGTTCACAGTTATGTTGAGTTGGACTCGTAAGTACTTGTAAAATAAGGATTCCTTCAAGAAGTACACCACATTATTTCTCCAAACATTGTTACTGTAATTTCAAGCATACGGCCTATTCTAAAGGGCCAAAAAAAATTTAAAAAAATTAATTTGGGGCTTGCGCGAGAAGTTTCGATGCGCTAAAGTATAATCAAAAACAGAAAGTGAGGTGTATTATGTCTCTTGGAGTTCGTAAATGGATTATTGTAGTACTGGTGTTGTCAGTTTTCCTTTTGGGCAATATTTTGTTGATTGCCAATTGGTTAATTGACACGGGTGTTTGTAACTGGGCCCATTTTGTTCGCAGAGAGTTTTTAACTGGGACTGCCGTCACGATTATTATTACATTGCTTATTTTATTGGTAAATCCAAATCGGCAGGCAAACAGTGCACGGGCAGGACTTATTAAATGTTGCCCCGTTTGTGATAAAACTCTATTCAGTGGTGGAGCCTACTGCTCTAACTGTGGCAGTAAATTATGAAAATCAACTTGATGCTTTGTTAAACTGTTTTTAAGCGGAGGTTGAAGTGCTGTGTTGAGGCGACTTAATTGTCAGACTTGATTCACATCTCATTTTTAATGGTTCATCGATGGATCTGAATTCTTATTTCTCGTCTTCGATTCCTTCTTTTCGCTTCCAGCGCCGATTCAGGAAATAGGCTATTGCGAGGACCAGTCCCACCCCGGGTATAACGCCGACCAAGAACGTACACACTTCGGCGACGGAATGTATTTTGCCCAGGATGAAGAACAATGCTGTATTACCGAGGATGACACCGATACCGATGCTCAACCAGAACCTCTTGAAATTATGGTCAAAAACGCCTTTGTTTGCAAATGCGATGGATCCGTAGAGACTGACGATAAAAAAGATGGCCATAAAGTCCCAGAACTCCCGTGGGTCCTGTTTGAGAATCCACAACCGATAATTTAGCGAAATTATCATCAATACGAAACAGATAATAAATGCTCTTCTTCCAATATGGTTGACGGTTGTCTGAATGCGTTCATCCTTCATGTTCGTGTTCCTTCCAGAATAGATCGTTTAGGGTTTTGTCGAGCGCCTTGGCGATTGCGATGCATAGATTCAGGGTGGGATTGTACCCCCCGTTTTCGATGAGGCCGATGGTCTGGCGTGTGACGCCTACTTTCTCCGCTAATTCGGCCTGCGTGAGGTTGTGCTCCACTCGGGCCAGCTTTAACTTGATTCTTGGATTCACTTTGGCTCCTTACGTGACATATTTATAAGGCATAAAGCAATATATAGCTTACGTAAAGTAATACATAACTGTCATAATGTCAAGTATATTTTGCACGCAAAATAGAGCATGTTACGTAAATCTTTATTCAGACAAGACTTGCAAATGAAAAAAATTTGCAAAAATTATAATCATGGGAACAAGAACAAATGGTTTGACTGAATTTGCCAAGCCGGTAGCAGATGAATTAGTTACAACGCTCCGCCTTACTCAAGACAAGGAGAATATGTGTGATATACTCTCATAACAAGTGGACCAAAAATAAGGGGCAGGCCACCCGTTATGGCTCTATAGAGAGTTTTGTCTGCGGGCAAAATCTAGTCTCAGAGCGTCCTTACTACGTGCTTCACCCATGTGGTTCTCCCGTAGCAGATGGTTGAAACTAACTTGAATGGCCTCCATAGGCCATATACTATCAAATCACATTTTATTTGTCACGCACTACTTGGGAATCCTGGTTTAAATATCGGGCTTCATAAACTCTTGGTGTTTCACAGAGACTCTAACCAACCCAGAACATCAGGATCTGAATGCCAACGGCTATAGGAGGCATGGTTATCTTTGATCTCACAGCTTTTTAGAGCCTTTCTTTTCATTGCTAGATCGATTTCGGCATAACGATGGGTAGTTATCAGTTGTGCGTGGCCCAGCCAGCTACGAATAACGTTTATTTCCACACCTGATTGTAATAGGTGCATTGCCGTCGTATGCCTAAGCGTATGCGGAGTAACCTTCTTAGATTTTAGACTTGGCATACGCAAAGCAGCTCGGGTTTTATATTTTGTAACAATATCCCATATACCAAATCGGCTAAGCGGATTTCCCATACGATTCAGGAAGACATGATCACATTCTTCCATTGGTTCTGTTCGTTCGGTCATAATTTTTTGCAATATTTCAACGGTGTCTTTCCAAAGCGGGCATGTTCGGCTTTTACGCCCCTTACCCAATATTTGAACTTTATACGGTTTTTCCAAAGACAACCAGGATAGAAGCAAGTCAGAGGCCTCCTGCACACGGGCGCCGCTGTTGTACATGAATAGCAAAATCGCATAATCCCGTCTGCCCATAGAAGTTTTTGTGTCAATCACATTAAAAATAGCCGCTATTTCTTCTTTCTCGAGATAACAAATTTCAGGATCCACGGCCCCTCTTTTTATTGGGATATCCAGGATTTTGCGGCATAGTTCGGACCAGATGGGTTCTTGATAAGAGAGGTATTCAAAAAACTTTCGCAACATAGCAAGACGATGATTTCTTGTTTGAATTGAGTTGCCTCGTTTTTTCTCAAGATACGTTAAAAACTTTAGCACTGTGGATTCTTCAACATCGCTGATTAAAAGCTTAGGTGTTGTTTTCTTAGACTGGCTTGCCGCAAAATTGAAGAACATCTTTATTACATCGCGATAACTATGGATGGTGCATATCGAAAGATTTTTTCTGCATACCAGATAATCTTCAAAAAATGGACGCACGTATTTTGAAATGTAAAACTCGTTACTCATAATAAAATCTCCTTGTCAAAAAATGTTCCAAATTGGTTATAAAAGCGATCATTTGCTTCCATTAAAAGATCATCAGTGATGGTCAAATAGACCTGAGATGAATAGATATCAATGTGCCCCATAAAGGTGGAAAGAAGCGGCAGCTTATTTTGTACATCTACCCCTTCTTTATACCAATGAAGTAAACGATGAACAGCAAAGGTGTGCCTAAGATCATGTAGACGTGGTCGCCTTCGGCTTGGTAGCACGGCAATTTCTGCAGTTTTCAATACATCCAGAAAGACATATTGTATTGTCCGGTTCCTGATAAAAGCGCATCTCCGGGTAATAAACAACGGATCATCCAATCGCACAGATTTAAACAGCTTGCAGCGTAAATCCAGGTAGTTTTTAAGATGCCTACCAATTTTAGGCCCAAATGGAATTACACGGTCTTTATAGAATTTGCTGTTACGTATAAAAAGTGTTTTTTGGTGAAGGTCAATATCCTTGATGGTAAGCCGAAGAGCCTCACCTATTCGCAGACCCAATGTATAGAGCAAACTGATTATCATATGTAAAGTTTGAGGTTTCAGCGTAAACTGCGGGTTGGCACTAAGTGTTTTAGCACCGTCAAGCAATTGGGCAATCTCACTATGTGAATAAATGTGAGGTTTAAATCTTTCCCTTGAATAACCAAAGCTGCTTATATAAAAATCGCAAACCGGGTTTTGTTTCATCACTTCCAAATCACACAGGTAAGTAAAGAATCGCCGAAGAATAAACAACTTGCCTTTGCATCCGCTTCTGCTGCACACATTGCTATATATCCAATCGTGCACAGTGCTCTCCGTGATATCGCAAACAAAATTAATAGATCGACCACTCAAAAAACGGTTAAATTGTGCCAGCACGATTTTTTTGTTATATGGTTTGCCTATTGACTCTTGTAGTTCAAGGTATGCCTTTGCAAATGTTCCGAATTCTCCCGTAAACAAGGGTGGTACTCGAACAGACTCCAGAGCAATTTCAGGATTATACGATCTAAGTGCCAAAACAATTCCCATCCAGCCGCGTTTACCAAAATATTCTTTGATAATTCTGATGGGATTGCAGGATATCATCTGTTCGGAGACGAGTAGCTCAAAAAACTGTTCAACAGCTAATATCTTGGTGGAGGCTGTATGAACAGTTATAGGCGCTTTTGAAATTTGATTTACCCACCGCATAATTTCTGAACCAGCAAAGACAATGTTGCCCTGCTTATGTTTGGCATTTTTCTTCATGAAGGAAAGGAAGTTTGTAATACTCGAAAAATGTATACTCTTCAAAGCGTTGCAGAAGCCATCAAATCGCTTCATATAATGGCCTAAAAGTTGCTCAGCTATAATTATGTTTAATCTGCATTTTTGTTGCTGTGTATTCATAGCATCTCCTCCCCACTGCTTATTGCTACTTGCCTGAGATGTTTGATGTCGATTTTCATATAACGTTGTGTGCTGCTTAAGCAGCGATGTCCCAAATAATCACCAATAACTTTTACGGGAAATTCGTCATCAAACAAACGCTGTGCACAGGAATAACGGAACGTATGAGTCGATGCCTGGCACATATCCAAACCTGCAAGACACAGATACTTTCTTACCTGGTGCCATATAACACCTCTGCAAATTGGTTTATACGGTGCTACAGAAGTTAAGAATATCTTTCGATGAGGGCTTGGAGGGCGTACTTTTTTCAGATAAGACAAAAGTGCTTCACCCACCGAAGGAGTAAGTGGATAAACGGAATTGTTGCCAACTTTTCTACCGCGAATATGAATTTTATCTTGTCGCCATCCAACATCCTCTAATTTCAATTGAGTAGCTTCCTTACTTCGCAAACCATATGTAGCCAACAAGATCAAGATAGCATAATCTCGCTTACCTATTTTAGTTCGCCGGTCTATCGAAGAAAGGATTGCTTGTATTTCCTTGGCTGTCAGATATTTTGGACAACGTTCATGCCGATATATCTTTGGCACAATAATTGACCTCGAAAAATCCTTGCGTATTTTACCTCGAGATTTCAGGTATGATAAGAATCTGCGTATTATCCCAGCATTACCATTTATTGAAACCCTTGAATAGTATTGAGTTTCAGCCTGGATAAAGTTTTGAACCATACTATATTTTAGAAGGCTGACATCCTTTATGCCTATATTGTGGATGTGTTGAAGAAATTTGAGGCAGTAAAATATACTGTAACCTATAGTCTTATTTGCAAGATTTCGTTGCTCACGCAAAAAGGTTTCATACTCACAGACAATGTCCCAAAACGGCGGTGAAAATTTCTTAACAGTCGGCTTGGAAACAAAACCTTCTTTCTGAAGAAAGCGAACAAACGGTCTGATGATGTTTCTTTTACCCCTTCGATAATAAAGCTTTTTTACGGGCTTCAGGAATGGCTCTATCCAATCGGAGAGGTTTCTGATGTGATATTGTTTTTGTTTGTCTACAAAGCCGGCGAAATTAAGCAGAATCCGAGCATAATTTCTAATTGTAATCTTCTTATAACCTAACGATGAAAGATGGGTTAAATAATGGTTTATATGGCTCCTAAGTGAGCATGTACGGGCAAGTTTCAATTTATCCGGACGTTTTACAATTGATTCCAACATAGCAATTCCCTTTCATTTAATAATTTATTCAGACAGACCTATAGACTTCTCGATTCGTCTGATTTGGTAAAAGGTATTAGGAGGAAAGGGGGAATATTATGTTGTGTAAGAAAATGAAGAGTGCTAATTTTATAAGGAGTTACGGGTGCAACTCAACATAACGGACCCAAGCGCAAGCCCCAAATGTGTTTTATTCGTAGTTTTTTTTACGGATTGGCATAAGTTTCTATTAAAAAAGAGCTTATAATTTCAAGTTTCAATAATTTTTCTTGACAATTAGAAGCAGCAGAATAGAATTAACCGTAATTATTTGGAAATATTT
>CAZTKW010000037.1:10780-12813 GCA_964614315.1 uncultured Pirellulales bacterium | reverse complement strand
TGATGCTAACAACGTAGCAATTGAGAGCGAAAATATCGATACGGATATTATCGGCAGGATTCGGATAGTTGACGGTGACCATATTGGTGACCCAAACGTGGATATGGGGGCTTATGAACTGCCGACGATATGGTATGTCGATGGCGATATTGCGACAGGCGGTGACGGTGAATCCTGGGATGATGCATTCAAGGATTTTCAGGACGCCCTTAATGATGCAGATATTGCCGATGGTAATGAGATATGGGTTGCTGAGGGAACATACTATCCGACAGATACAAATGACCGTGACGCTAACTTTCTGCTTATCGAGGGAGTTGCGTTATATGGCGGTTTTAGCGGTGATGAGAAAGGATTTGGAGACCGCGACTGGACCGAACACCTGACAATTCTCAGCGGCGACATAAATGTACCAGATGACGCAAATGACAACAGTTATCATGTTGTCAGTGGAACTGACGGTGCGATCCTTGACGGATTTAGAATTACAGGCGGAAACGCCGATGGTTCGGGTGCCGATGCATATGGCGGCGGGATATATTGCAATAGTGCGTCGCCGACAATTATCAACTGCACAATTACAGGCAATGACGCCAACAGCCGGGGTGGCGGGATGTTCAATGGCGGCAATTCCTCACCGATAATCAGCAACTGTGTGTTCAGCGGGAATGAATCAGGCGGTAGGGGCGGTTGGATAAGCAATTTTGCCTGCCTGGAAATAACAAATTGTATTTTTGTTACAAACAAGGCTTTTAGTCGTGGCGGGGCGATTTATAATAACTGGTCGGCTGGTACACTGGTTAACTGTACTTTTGCCCTAAACGAGACCACCAGCCTGGATTTCCGAAGCGGCGGAGGTGGCATGTATAATGAAGAAAACTATTCCTGCCCGACAGTTGTTAACAGTATCTTCTGGGGAAATACAGCCGCCTGCAATTCTTATTATGACGAGATACGTAATGACGACTCCAGTCCGCTCTTTAGGTACTGTGATATAGCAGGCTGTGGCGGCGATAGCTGGGACCCCAACTTTGGCAGCAATGGCGGCGATAATAAAGAATCCGACCCTTGTTTTTTCAATCCGGACGACCCTGACGGCGATGATGACACCTTTATGACATTCGATGACGGCCTGCGACTTGCATCCGAGAGCAACTGCATTGACGCAGCAGATGGAAGCGCCGCACCTTTTGCCGATATATTGACCGGCGCCGGGCGTATCGATATTTACGGTAAAGACAACGGCGGTACAGGCGAGCCTAATTACGCTGATATCGGCGCGTATGAATTTTTTGGTTTGATAAATTTGCGTGTTGACACGAATCGTGACGACGACATTGACGATGATGATGAAACCGGTGAAGCCACCTGGACCAAGGGCAGCAGCGGTAAGGGTGCGATTATTCTTCCCAACTGTGATAAGGATAATGAAAATCAAGATAATAAGCCTGACAACTTGTCAGCGTCTCCATCATTTAATAGTATCGTTGATAGCACGTCAGATATTGAAGACATTACAGATTTATGGGCAGATAAGCTGGGAATGCCTTCATTACCGGATGGTTCGAAGATTATTTTAAGAGTTGAGACGCTCGACAATGAACACAGCTATTTCGGCGAATATGCCGAATATGCCGAAAATAGATTGCGCATCTTTCTGCCTACCCTTGTGGATGGATCTGATTTGAAAATTAAGGCAAACGATGTAGCTATTTTTGGCCCCGAACCCAGCAATTGGGGTATAGTGGAATTTGTAAAGAATCCATATGGCGACCACCAGTACTCTATCGAGGATTTTTTCGGTTCGGGTATCGTAAAGTTTGGCGTTGAAGGTATTGTGTTCGGCGCTTATGTGGATATAACTATGGAATTGGTGGTTAATGGTTTTATAGCCGGTTCAGATACAGTCCGTATGAGAGTTGCACCTTTTGTAATGGCTGACCACAGTATGGATATTGTTACATCCGGCTCAGATAAAACAGTCTATGTAACCAGCGACCTTGAATCAGGTGATACTACAAAGGTTAACATGT
>CAZTKW010000037.1:0-10770 GCA_964614315.1 uncultured Pirellulales bacterium | reverse complement strand
AACGTTGAACTGGTGTATGAGCTTGGACAGGAATATGGTGCATATTTAGATGCGCCTAATTATACCAACCCGTGGCACCATAACGGATACAAGGCGGGTTATGTTAAGGCTCCTCACGGCGAGATGCCCATCTTTCTTATAGTGCCATTGGGTGATTTTGACACCTATATTTTCAACGAACTATTAGGACCCGGTGTGGGAGTTTTGGAATTACCAGGAATTTATGATGGTCCAATACTTGGCTCATGTGGGATTTTTGAATCTCGTCCCGCCGCATCAGGACCCGGAGATTTTTTATATGGAACCAATCTTGACCAGGATGCAAATGAATTTTTTGAAGCCCAGGATGTTAATCCAATGGTAGCACTTGATGTGAGTTTCCTGAGCAGTCAACATATTGATCAAGCACTTTCCATCTCATCTGACGGTAACCATATTATGGTCGTTGACCCGGAGGTATGCTGGGCATTGTTGATGTGGGCTGGCAGCATAAATTCCAATGCAACTATGTATGTCAAGTCCAACCCATCAAAAAAAGTTGGTGATATAGTAGGCAATGGCTCTTTAAGAGAAGATAATTTAGAAGAAAACACTTTCACGAACGGTTTGTCCACATTTCGTAATGGCTTAGGCTTAACATCCCCTGAAACCGACCCGTGTGCAGATAGTGGAAATACCGGCGACGCCGAACTGAGTAAGGCTGGGGCTTTTATCGGTTTTTTAACCGGTGATGCCAACGATCGCAACTTCCGTATCACGTTCACCAGTTCGACCGAATACGAAGTGGAATACAGTGATGATAGCGGAGAAAGCTGGGACACCGACGTTGCTGACGGCAATAGACTCGAGGACTGTATTTTTAAGGATGCGTTGTGTTTTATATACTATGACCGGTGGACGGGCACACCAGATATTGGTGATGTGTTTACCTTTGAGGTAAATCCAGATTGTAACACTATTGAGATACCCGTTCTGTTTAACGGTAGTAGCTGTTATACAGTTGATCATGTTAATTGTCTGGTTGGCGGAGATACGGTTTTTACCGGAGACTCATTTGGTCCTGTAGTAGATTATTTAGACACAGGCGCTACGGATATACTTGAGGATTATTTAACAGCAATATTTGGAAAGGCGGGTATTAGCAACGTCGTAACCGTAGATTCACGAATCTATGAAGAAAATGGTGGTAGTGTTCATTGTGGAACAAATGCCCGACGAGAGATCCCCACATACAACTGGTGGGAATTTGAGTAAGGGTATATTTGGTTTTTTCAATGAAATGAATTAAGAGAGCAATCAGGTGATAATAATCAGGGATTTTTTGCTTTGGTTTTGACATTTTCGAAGCAGGGGCGGTTGTTGATTTTGGCCGTCCCTGTTTTTTTCTCACTATTTTATGCAAGCCAAAATCGTTTTTCTTTGCCCCTTAATCATTGTCTTATGGTTAAATTCGAATCGTTTAGTAAGATATGAAGAAAGCCGATGTAAGGACAGCAGGCGTTAGTCTTATTTAAGCCGGGGTCGAGATAAGGGGCGGATGATGGTACGGATACGATTAATCCTGAATCGAGCGGTGTTGTGAGAGTGATTGGTACAGTTAAGGAAGAAGAGATTTGGGCCAATGTTTATGATAGGTTCTGTGATGGAAGAGGTGCAATTGAAGCTTATGTGAATTATTACAACGAAGAACGGATACATTCGGCGGCTGGTTAGCGAACACCGAATGAAGCAGCGGCTGGGTATAACAGCCTCGCTGCCGCTTCAATGTGTCTCGCTTTGAAGGGGCCACTACGGTAATGAAATTGGGGGGAAAAAGTGGCAATTTAGGCCGGATTTTGGTATAATATAAATAAATTCACAAAATTCCCAGAAAAAGCGTCCGTTTTTGGTCGGCTGCGCATCCTTATAGTAGTATCGAATGGAAAAGAGCGTTGATTACATCGTATTAGTGGAAAAAGCACAGCTTGGCAATAAGGAGTGTCTGAATCGCTTAGCTGTGGCGGTCAGGGAACGTTTGTACTCATACGTTTACCGTTATACGCTGGCCGATGATTTAACAAATGATATTGTTCAGGAGAGTATATTAAAGATGCTTGAGGCAATAGGTGAATTGAGAGAAGTTGAGAAGTTCTGGCCGTGGCTGTATAAAATAGCCCTTAATAAAATACACCTTTACCATAGAAACGAAGGCCATCACAGAGGGCCTGCCGAGCCGGATATGAACCAAACCCAGAAACATAAGGAAAGCCAGGAGGTAATAGCAGGTGTGGTGTACCAGGAGTTCAGGGAAACAGTTTTTGCAGCAATGCGGGAGTTGAAAGCTGAGCATCGCTCTATTATCAATATGCGGTGCTATGACCAGATGCAATATTCTGAAATTGCAAAGGCGATTGGGCGCAGTGAATTTGCCGCTCAAAAATTGTTCTTCCGGGCGAAAAAGTCGCTGAAAAAAAAGCTTGCCCGGCATGGATTAGGTAAAGGGTCACTGCTGCTTGCGCTGGTTTTATTCGGGAGGCTAACAGCACCGAGTAAAGCGGCGGCAGGGAGTATTTCGGTAACGGGCGCTACCGTTAAAGTTGGTGCAGCGGCTTCAGTGGCGGCGGCGGCAGCCAGCAAGACGGCTATTATAACCTTAGCTACTGCAGGTGTATTGGCCGGCAGCGCCATAGTGGCAACATCGGGGCCTGAAGGCAGTGCAGCAGCATCCGTGGAAAAAGCGACAGAAAGTTCTTACGTTTTGCCGCAGGAAGTTCAGGGGTATGAGGGCAGCCAGGAATATTGGTATTATTATCCCTCGAAATCAAGCGAGACGGTAATGATGCGAGTTAAGAGAGCAGAGAGCCAATACCTGCAAAATGCGGAGGCAAATTATTACTTTGACCGGGGCGAGAAAACCGTCTATATCGAAAACCACCGGACTTGGCAGAAGGACTTAAGCGTGTGGCGGCTGGCGACAGACTCTTTTAAATTGACAGAATTTCTTGCACAGGTTGACGGCGGGAAAAGGTGGACAGAAGATATTTATCGCGGCCAGAGCGGACTGCTTTTAGTTGTTAAACAAGCGGGCGAGGGAACCAGTGACCAACTTCAGATAACTCATCATTATAATGTTTTGGGAGAAGATTATTTCAAGTATGACTGGCCTGCGAATGTAGAGGTGATTGACAACCGTGATGGGATGCACAGAAGAGGCTGGACGTATTTTAGAATCAAAGGGAAAGTCAACGGCCAAATGGTTGATGGAACTGGGCGGATAGCTTTTGTCTATAAGGCGAGTTTGGAAAACCGGCCGTGGCTTCGGTTGAGGGTCGGGGGAAAGCAGTTGATTGATGCCGGCGGGGGCAGGCTTTTTAAGGGTTTGGGCCGGTCTTGGATGGGGCTGCACACAATAGATACGGTTCGGCGCGATGCGGCTGAGAAAGAAATACCCTTTGAGACGCATCTTATCAGCGAGGGAACAAAGGCAGAAGTGAAACTGACCACAGGAGAAACCAACCTGAAGTACATCATCGATATGGATAAGGATATTGTTGAGAGAATAATTTATAGCGGTGAAAAGCAGGGAGAACTTGTGTTTACGTACCTGCAGTATATTGATGATATCGGGCGCGAGTTCAGTGAGCCGAGGCGAAGCGGGGGACTACCTGCTAAAGAAGCTGGTATTATGTGGCTGATAAGGGAAATGAATAATCGAGAATGATAAATTCTAAAGGGTGAGGATTATGAAGACACAGAAAGTAATTCAAACGGCTGCGGTTATGATGGTTGTTTTGGCAATTGCCGGTATATCAAACGGGGCTTTGATTGCGTACTACGATTTCGGGGTGACTAGTCCGACGGCTGCCAATATGGGTACGGTTGGTAGTGTTGCTGATGGTGTTCTTATGAATGGCGCCACCATTGTTGATATTGATACCACCTCCCGCGGCGTAGAGTGGGCTCTGAAATTAGATGCAACGGCCGGTCATCAGTATATGAATATCAGCAATGGCAATGACTGGTTCAGTTCGGTTGTATCCGGTGGTCATGGTCCCTTTTCAGTAGCGGCCTGGGTACGACAGGAGGAGTGCACAACGGCGACCTGGAATACATTTATATCCAAAGGATATGATTCGGCTTTTTATGTAGGAACAGGAACACCGTATGGCTACGGGATTAACAAGCTCGTATTTTCTTATCCGGAGGCAATCGTAGTCTCGGATCCGCTGAAAAGTGATATCGCTGTCAGAAGAACTTTAAGCACTTATTGCTGGACTCATGTAGTAGCAACGATTGATGGGGATGACTATAAAACTGCGAGTTTATATGTGAACGGCGTTTTAGCGGAATCCCGGCAGACGTGGGGGTCGTTGAATTCCAATACTGAGGACATTCTCATCGGTGAAGACCCAGTGATGGCTGCGGCAGGTTATGATTACCAGTGGAACGGTATGATTGATGATGTCCGCATCTACGACCAGCATATTGATGCTCAGGGTGCTATGGACCTGTTCGTGAACACATTCTCCTGGCTGTACACTTGTGGTATCGGTCCCTCATGGGTGGTTTCTGTTGAAATAACGGGGCCGGAAAAAGTGGCGGAGGGCGACGAGGCACAATATGCCGCTATAGCTTGTATACAACATGAGGGGGAATTAGATTGTTGTGATGTGGATGTAACAAGTGAAGTAGCATGCTGGTGGGTTGTACCGGACACGAATGCAAGTGTCGATGCGAACGGCCTGCTGACCGTAGGAAATATCGATACCAGTGAAGGTATTACCATTTACGCTGAATATAGCTTAATTGCATCAGAAGTGGGGGAGATAGAGGTAGATTTATGCGGGACTGCGGACCTGAACAATGACGATAAAATTGACCTGGGAGATTATGCAATTCTTGCCGAGCAGTGGCTGGAAGAGCCCGGGACGCCATCGGCGGACTTATCGCCATTTTGCAGCGGTGATGGGATTGTCGATATAAATGACCTTGGCTTGTTGGTGGATGACTGGGTTGAGGAAATGGGTTTCCCATAGTAAGCGGCGCTTATGTACATCTTAGGGTTGGATTGCTTCAAATTTTCTTTATTCCAGACGGCAGGTCCAGGCCGCTGCGACCCTTTGATTCCTTGAAATCAACTATAATTCTGGTAGCGGCTTGAGGCTCATCCACTATCGTAAAGACATCCAGGTCTTCCGGTGAAATATACTTGTGTTCGCCGAGCATAGTCTCTTTCATCCAGTTCATTAAGCCCTGCCAATACTCACTACCCATCAAAATCACGGGAAAAGACACCTGTTTCAAAGTTTGAATCAGCACCGAGGATTCGAAGAACTCATCCATCGTGCCGTAGCCGCCCGGGAAGACAATAAAGCCGTGAGCGTATTTTAGAAACATTACCTTGCGGCAGAAAAAATATCTAAAGTGCAAGGATAGATTCTGATACTCGTTTGGAATCTGTTCCATCGGCAGTTCGATATTCAGCCCGATACTTTTGCCTCCTGCTTGCACAGCCCCTTTATTTGCCGCTTCCATAATACCGCCGCCACCGCCGGTAATTATTGCAAAACCCGCCCTTGCTATATCTGCGGCGGTTTCCTGTGCGAGTTTATAGTATTTGGTTTTCGGCTTTTCCCTTGCCGAACCAAAAATCGACACTGCAGGGCCAACAGAAGCGAGTTCCTCGAAACCTTCGACAAACTCGGCCATTATTTTGAATATGCGCCACAAGTCTTTTACCGGACTATCAACAAGGTCCATCATATAAAAAAAACTCCTTCAAAAATATTCTGCACAGCAATTCTACCACAAATCCGGGTTTTTAGCCGAAGGACAATATTTCGAAATCGGGCAATTTTCGCAGTCCGGTTTACGAGCGCTGCAAATATTTCGCCCGTGCCAAATCAACAAGTGGCTGAACATCGTCCAATTCTGCTTTGGTACTATTTCGGCCAAATCGAATTCGAGCTTTACCGGGTCGCTGTTTTCTGATAGTCCAAGCCTGCGGGACAGCCGAATAACGTGGGTATCGCAGGCTATAGCAGCCTTACCGAAAGCGTTGCCTAATACGACATTTGCGGTTTTTCGGCCTACACCGGGCAACTGTACAAGCTCTTCCATTGTGGAGGGGACTTTGTTGTCGAACTTGTCTATTATGTCTGCACATGCCCCCTGGATGTTGAGCGCCTTATTGCGGAAAAAGCCTGTACTTTTGATTTCCGACTCAATCTGTTTTATGTCGGCTTTTGTCCAGTCTTCGGCGGATTTATATTTTTTGAACAGGTCTTTAGTAACTATATTGACCCGAACGTCCGTACATTGTGCCGACAAAATTGTTGCTATCAACATTTCCAGCGGATTTTTAGAGTTAAGGGCTATCCTGGCCTTTGGATATAATTTGTTCAATACAGGCCAAATCTTTTTGACTCTTTGGACTGCTTGTTTTTTATCTACGTTGAACTTTGCTTTTTTATGTGCCATAGTATTATTTGCCGGACATTTGGTCTAATTGAGTTTTCAGTTCATCGGCGAAAAACATATTACGCCATCTGACCGGCTCTTTTTTGCCCGGAGTGAACAACATAGTTACCGGCACTCCGGGTTCATTATAAATATTTTTCAGAGCAAGAGTGGCCGGGTAGTCCTTTACCGTGGTATCGGCTTTAATCGTCAGGACATTTTTTTGCTCAAGCAACTTTGCGACATCTTCGCGAGAATATACTATTTTATCAACGGCCTGACAACTCAGGCACCAATCAGCGGTAAACTTAATCAAGACAGGGTGGCCATTTGTCAGGGCGGTTTGTATAGAGGCCGAATCGTATTTTTGCCAGTCAATCAGTTCACCGGGCGGTGCGGGCAAAAACACCCGGCCGGCAAATATCGCCAGAATAACGGCAATCATTCGTATGAGCCATTTTCGCACAGGTTTTGTGTTGTAACCAACCCACGCGCCCCACATCCAAATGCAAAAGCTCAGCGCAACCGCAAAATACAACACATCCGTTCTGCGTACCTGCGGCAGCGCCGCAATGAGTTTTACAGCGATAATCAGCAGGACAAAACCAATTGCCTGCTTGAACAGTTCCATCCATTTTCCCGGCCGGGGAATGTTCTTCAATAGGGCAGGTATTGAAGTCAGTATCGCATAAGGCAGAGCCATACCGATGCCTATAAACATTATTGCAATGGTACCGAGAGGCAGTGGCTGGGCCTGCGCCCAGGCGAAGGCGGCCGCCAAAATCGCAAAGCTGCAGGGTGTGCTTAAAATCGCCGCCAGAAAACCCATTCCGACAGCTCCGGCATAGCCCTTTCCGGAACCGGATTTGCCTGCCACCGAAGACGGTAAAGCAATTGTAAATATGCCGAACATAAACAGCGCCAGAACAATCAGCAAAAGAGCCATTGACATAACAAAAACAGGATTGCGAAATTGGTCGCCCCACTGCAATACCGTGCCGTAAAAGAGCTGCAAAATGATATTGGCCGCAGCAAGACAGGCGAAGAAGAGCAATATACCCAGACAAAAAGTAAGTCCCAGCGCGATGGATTTGCCTTTACTTTGTTTTGCTTGCTCGACAAGTCTCATTACTATAATGGGTAGTACCGGCCAGACGCAGGGCATAATATTCAGAGTCAGGCCCGCCAAAAGTGCCAATATAAGAGCGCCTAACGCCGAGTAATCTGCCCGCCGGCCTGTCATTGCAGGCTTGATTAAAGGCGTACCTTTCGTCAAATCCGGCAGTACAAATGCGGGCTTGTCCATCACAGCGGTTCTATCAATTTTAACTTGTGTACCCAGCCGGTCAAAATCCGGCATTCGACATTCTGTTTTTGAGCATATTGCACCGGTGATGTCAATGTTGACTGTGATAGAGGTGCCGGCCTCGGGCTGAAAATCTCTGATGCTGAAAGGCAGAAACACCGTAAACTTATCACTGAATACATCAAGTTTTTGCCCTGAAAATTCATCAAAATAATATATTGGCTGCGGAAATATCGGCTCTGAAAAACTTATAAGCTTTTCAGCGGAAGGCTTGAGTTTAAGATTCATACCTCCCGGAGCGGTTTTGGCGGATGCGTAGAAATGCCAGTCTTTTTCCAGTTGAAAATGGATTGCAAATGCCGATTCTGTGCCCGGACGAACAGATTCATATTGCTGTTCGATGTTGACAGTAACCGTATCAGTCTTAATTGTATCAGCGGGTGGAGGTGCGGCAAAACCGTCAACAGCCAATAGTAAAATCAAGCATAGTATGATAGCAGCTTTTTTTAGCATAGAAACGTCTCATATTCGATGCCCCAAAATTATTCGGGGTTTGTCTTCTGTTCGCCTTTCGCCTGTTCTTTGGCGAGTAAATCGGTAACGGTGGGTTTGTCCAGTTCACCACCATCCAAAATCAACTTCACATCAGCGGCGTCGAGTGTTTCGTATTTCAGCAGTGCTTTTGCTATGCGGTCGAGCTTATCTTTGTTTGCTTCTATTAGTTCTTTTGCTTTTTTGTACGTCTGGTCGGTAATTCTTTTTACTTCTTTGTCAATTACTTCCGCGGTGCTTTCCGAATATTCTTTCTCGCCCGGCATTATGTACATCTGGTCTGACAGCCCACCCTCCGGTCCGTAGCTAATCGGTCCAAGCTGCTCACTCATTCCCCAGGTCAGTACCATTTGTTTTGCAATCCTTGTGGCCTGCTGAATATCAGACTGTGCACCGCTGGATATATCGTCACAGAACAGTTCTTCGGCGATTCTTCCGGCGAAACATACCTGGAGCAGCGCCATACAATATTTTTTGGTAAACAGTGTTCTGTCTTTTTCCGGCAGAGCAAAAGTAGCTCCGCCCATTGGTCCACGAGGAATTATACTTACCTTGTGTAAAGGGTCTGCCTCTTTCAACATAGACTGGACGAGGGTATGGCCGGCCTCGTGATAAGCGGTTATTTCTTTTTCTTTCTGGTCGATTACCCTGCTTTTTTTAGCCCTTCCCCATCGTACCTTATCACGTGCCTCTTCGAGGTCTGCCGTCTCCACATGGTCTTTTTCGGCCATAGTCGCTGCAAGAGCCGATTCGTTGATAATAGCGGCCAGGTCGGCTCCACTGAACATAGGCGTTCCTCGTGCCAGTTTTTCGAGGTCGGCATCCGGCCCCATCTTTATTTTTTTAGCATGGACATTTAGGATTTCAAGTCTGCCTTTCAGGTCCGGCAGCGGCACAATAACCTGCCTGTCGAATCTGCCCGGTCGAGTCAGGGCATGGTCTAAGATATCACTGCGATTTGTTGCGGCAATAACAATAACCTGGTCGTTGGTATCGAAGCCATCCATTTCAACCAAAATGGCATTCAGTGTTTGCTCACGCTCATCATGCCCGCCGCCGACAAACCCGGCGCCGCGTTTTCGGCCGATAGCGTCAACCTCATCGAGAAAGATAATACAGGGAGAGTTTTCTTTAGCCTGTTTGAACAGGTCTCGCACCCGAGATGCTCCGACACCTACAAACATCTCCACAAAATCGCTGCCGGATATGCTGAAGAACGGCACATCCGCCTGGCCGGCTATCGCTTTTGCAAGCAGTGTCTTTCCACAACCCGGCGGGCCTACAAGCAAAACTCCGCGAGGGATACGGCCGCCTAATCGCTGGAATTTTTTCGGGTTTTTCAGAAACTCGATGACTTCCGCCACTTCTTCTTTTGCTTCTTCTACGCCGGCTACATCTTCGAACGTTACTTTTACTTTGTCCTTGCCCTGTAGTCGATGCTTGCTGCGTCCGAAAGACATTAACATTCCACCGGCGCCGCCGCGAAGATTGCGGGCAAACATAAAGTATAAAATTCCTACAAACAGAATTATTGGAAATAACATACTTATCAGATTTAGAATCCAGGTCCGCGGCGGTGCACTGTCGTTCTCCAGGCCCTCTAAGCTGTATTTCTCCAACAATCTACCAAGCTGGTCACCGTGTACATCCGGGTTATAAAAAACTACAAAAGAAGGTTTGCTTTTAGCACCACGATTTTTAATGCCTTCGGCGTTGAATTTACCTACTACTTCTGTATCTTTTACAGTTAGGCTTTCGATGTGTTTGTTCTCAAGGTGATATACAAATTCGTTCCAGGGAATTTCTTTATATTGCTGAAACGGCTGCAACAGCAGTATGGCTGCAACAATCAAAACGGGAATTAACAACCAGCTAATTGGTCCTCGCTTATAAGCCGGCGGAGTTTTGCCGCCGCCTTTATTTTTTTGTCCGGGATGCGGACGAATCGGCCTTTTTTTACTACTGTTACTCATATTTATTTCGCTTCAGACTTTTACCATTCTTTCTCCATCAGTTCTACGATTCTCCGCGCTAAATTGTTTGCCGCCAGAGTTGAGGCATAGCTGAAGCCTTGATTTTGCCATTCTGAATAGGTTGCCGAGGCATTGACCGACTTGTTATTTATCAGCAGTTCTCCTGTTTTCAGGTTTTTCCAGTTGACCACAGCCTGAAGTTGCACTTCTTTTTCCAAAGCCCTGCCAATCTGCCGTTCTCTGCTCAGTACCGATTCAGTAATCTGCACAATCTGGCCGCTTATTATGGTGTCGGCCCGGTCTCTGCTTGAGATTATCTTGTATGGTGTCTCAGCCTCGATACGCTTTGCAAGCGCGCCGGACAGTTCGTATTCGACACCTCGCCGAAAGCTGCGGTTGTCGAACATCTGGACATAAATGCTGCCCACGTCTTCCGGAAACAGTAACTCGCTGGAGTAACCCTCCATCTCGCCACAGCCGCAAAAGCACAGACTAATCGCA
>CAZTKW010000036.1:0-13137 GCA_964614315.1 uncultured Pirellulales bacterium | reverse complement strand
CGATACCCAGCGCACAATCGAGATGAGAAGAGCCCTGGTCTCCAACGCCGACAAATCCAATTCGCAGAGGTTTGCTTGCGGACGAAGTCTCTTGTGCATTGGTTTTCTTTGCCGAAGTCATTCCAGCCAATCCCATACCCCCGATACCTGCCGCTGAAAGTTTCATGAAGTCTCTGCGATTATAATTGTTGTCCATAATCTTAGCTCCTTAGTCTCATTGCTAAACGAATTTAATTGGTTCTCTTTTTTCCCATTTGCCTTTGGTAAAGTCAGGGAAATCAACCGGTTTACTTTTTTCAGCTACGGAAATCTCGGTCAGAGGTGAAATGACACTGCTGGTAACCGAGTCATAAACATCAAAGAACGGCATCTTGTCCTCACGAAGAGCTTTAATCAACAGATGCCATGTCAGAGGAGTTGTACTTCTGCCGCTGCCGTGACCGCGCAGTTTTTTTCTGGCTTTTGGTTTATAGCTTTTATAAAGCGGGTGTTTATATTCTTCGAAGTATTTTTCCGCCGGCTCCCATTGATGTTCTTCAGGGCTTATACCATCGAGATAAATCCAGGAACCTCTGCTTCCGCAGCTCCACAAAACCCCTTTTGTGCCCTGCATCCGGAAAAAACCGCGAGGATGAGGTGTATTTGTGTCAAAATTCAGCGTGACCATTGAGCCCTTTGCCGTGTGGATAAGCGAGGCGTTATAATCACCCTGGGCCATTTTTGTTGTGGCGTATGGATGCTCTTCGCCGAAATAGTGAGCGGCGTATTCATTGAGCATCCCGGATTTGGAACTCATCGACACAAGATAGTCAAACCTGTCTCCGTGATTGATGTCCATAGAAGGCATCATTTTGGCCATCGGATGGTCCGGGTAGAGATTGCCGTTTCGGTCGATTGAATGCTGCAGTCGCCACGGCTCGCGTTCCGGGTCGAACTTGACTAATCTGAGGTCGTGTACATATCCACTCTCACAATGCAATATATCACCGAACAGTCCTTCACGAACCATATGCAAAAGTGTCAGACCCGGATTGCCTTCGAGCAGGGCCTGCTCCAGCGCAAGCGCACCCCATTTTTTTGTTTTTTCGTATGTCTCCACGAGTTCCCAGGCTTCATCGACCGTCAGCACCATAGGGACCTCTGTGACGGCGTGCTTACCATTGTTCATTGCGGCAAGGCATACCGGCGCGTGCCACTGCCAGGAAGTTGAACAGATGACGGCGTCTAAATCTTCCTGTTCGCACAGCCGTTTGAAGTCGGTTTTGGTTTTGCCATATAGCCGTGGTGTAGGCCGGCCTGATTCTTCTACCCAGCTTTTTGCCCTGTAAAGATACGAGTCCTTAATATCGCAAATAGCCGGAACTTCCACTCCTTCCATACCCAGAGCACAATCAAGGTGGTAAGAACCACGGTCGCCGACGCCGACAAATCCAAGCCGTATCGGTTTATCGCCGGCATTAGCAGCGGCTGCTTTTTCCTCTAAAGCAGTTGAGGCTAAAGACACACTGCCAACGGTTGCCGCCGAAAGTTTCAAAAAATCTCTGCGATTATAATTATTGCTCATAATTCTTGCTCCTTTTCCAATCAAATGAAAGCCTTTTATTTGACACCTTTGAATATCTCGAAGATTTTTAACGCATTTTTATTGTATATTTTTTCAAGCACTTCGTCGGGAAGATGGACACCGTAAATCAACCAGCGGCCTTGGAGATGATGGCCGCCCGTTGGGTCGAAGTACTCGTCGTCTGTTTCCAGAAAACGGTAATAAATTCGATATGCCTCGGCATTCGGTGGTGTGTCCGTACCGAAAAGAACCCTGTCCTGATATTTAATCAGGAACTTGCGGGCGGTATAGGGTTGACGCCCGAGTTCGCTGATTCGAGCGTCGATATCGACATAAAAATTTGGATAGCACTCAAGCCAGTTCGCCACGGTATGTAGTTCTTCCGGCAGCGTACCCATATGTGCGCCGATGAAAATAGTATCAGGGTGCTTGGCGAAGACCCGGTTGCGCTGCGCCAGAATTTCTTCCTTGGATGGATATTGGTCGCCATAGAACAACCAGCTCGGGTGAGCGATTAATTCGTCGTAGCGCTCGTTAAAGCGGTCCAGGGGTGTAAAGAAGGCCTTCGGGTCTGAGACATGAATCATCACCGGAATACCCAATTCGCCGCACTTGGCCCATATAGGATCTATCCGGGGGTCGTCCACCGTCACCAGCTTACCTGTTTTATCCTTGTCGTATAACCCGAGAACTTTGGATATTTTCAGTCCGCGGCAGCCCATCTTTACCGCTTCCTCAAGTCTTTTAGCCTCTTTAAGCCCAAAGTCAGGCTCATCGATTTTGCTGAAATCCGGCCGAAAGAAAATAATAAAGCGGTCTTTTGAAATATTATGGGAAACACGCAGATGTTCCTTGTAGAAATCATCTTTTGAGTTACCATCAAGACTTATACACTTCCACACGCCGGCTTTGTCCATTTCCTCCAGGTATTTTTCCGCATTGTCTAAGTTTCTGAGATGATTGTGTATGTCAATCACCGGAAACTTTGGCTTGAGAACCTGTGTTTCTTTAACTACCAATTGGCTCTTTGGCCGCCAGTCGGTGAGATTCAGGTCGCTGGTCTCGGCGTAAACAGAACCTGCAATGAAAGTAAAAACCAAAACAGTTAAAAGCAATTTTCTGATACGGTTCATCTATACGTCTCCTAAATTAAAGTAAAATTCTGAACTGCTTTTGCAATAAGCAAAGCATAAATTCATAGAGAAGCATCCCTGCTCCGAAACTGCCGGGTATTATATCATAATTGCGGTCTGCAGGCACGTTCTTTCCATTTTTGCCACAATTCCGGTTCAGACAGAAACTTAATGAAAATCCCGCCGATGACAGGCCTGGCCCGAAAACCCCGGAGTTTGCCGGTATTTGTCCAGTACCAGTCTGTGAAAGGTACCCTGTCGGGCGTTTCCTGCACAAAGCGATAAAGCGGCTCAATCAATCTTTTGAAATCTTCTTGCGAATCCGCCAGCGTTGCCGACCATACCAGCCAATCCGTCTTGGTAAATTCACTGCGGTTATCAAGCGGCAGTCCGTACTTGTTCTGTTTTTTAAGGTAATATGCTACTTCCTTCTGTGCAACTGTGTTGGGGAACAAATTCAGACCGAGCAATTTGTCCCAGACAAGGTTGTACTTCATACTCCAGGTATTGGGCTTATCGAATGTTAAACGATAATGGTTGCCATCGTCCGCCATTTGCACCCATTTTGCTGCCATTTCCTGAGCTGTTTTCCTGTAGTCTTTTGCCTGCTCTGTTTTCCCCAGCATCTCGCACAGCATTCCATAGGCGCCCAGCGCATTTATGGCCTTAAGCGACAGGTTGGCATTGTGTGCCAGGTGTCCCGTAAAGTCATCGGTACAGAGTTGGTTTTCCGGGTCGAGCCCTTTGGCTCTGAGGTACCCGGCCCACTGGGTCAGCAGTTCCCAGTGTCCGGCCGCAAACTTGGCGCTGCCTTCGGCTTTTGCTGCTGCTGCCGTCATCAGAATCATATTCCCGCATTCTTCCACGGGCATTTGTTTATCAAGTCTTGTGCCATGATAAGCCTGTCCGTTACCTTTGGGATACTGTCCTACATCATGTGGTGCGAACTGGTAAGGCCACTTACCCGAAGCAGCATAGGCGAAAACCGGCGCCGTCATACCTTCTAATAAAACAGGCGAGAATAACGCAAAAAATGGTGATGCAGGATACGATACGTCAACTGTAGCCATACAGCCGTTAGAAAAACACTCTTTGTGGAAAAACCAGGGCGTACCGTCCGGCCCGACTACCACCTTACCGCTGGCAAGTGTATGACGATATGCGACGGAGATAAGCCTTGCATATTGCTCGCCTCCGAGTTTTCTTGCATCAGCTAATAATTCCTTGTCGAAAGCATCACATCTGTCGAGAATGTTCTCGTAGGAACTGGCGCACTCGGCAAACATAGCTTCAAAACTGCCATATTCTTTGGCCCACCACGGCCGCAGCCGATGGTACATATATTCGATTGAAAAGATATCGTCATAGGCCAGAATAAGAACACGTTGGATAGGCTCAGCCTTCACTCCCGGAACATTCATAGTGCAGGCGATGACCGGCCAATCTTTATTTGCCGGTCTTGGCATATTTTTATCATCGTTTTGTCCAATAGTACCGTCTTTAACAAAGCTGTCACGCGCATCATTGGCAGTTGCTATAACCGAGCGGTTACCCTCTGTTGCCGGCAAACCCACATACAAATAACCCCAGTCGATGCGTCTGTTGTCACCGGATTCGGCGAGAATAGGCTGGTCTTTGGAGCCGAACTGAAGTAATTCCATTCCCGCAATTTTTTCCGGAATCCGCCGCCATAGCACCTCCTGGTTGGGGTCGTTCACCACCCACTCGGCCGATACATCGAAGTAAATCGAAACATCGTGGCTGCTGCTGTCAAGTGAGCGTACTTCATAGGACAGGAATGTGACAGGGCTTACCAAAAGTCGAAAATCCGAAGGCAAAAAGGGCGTTGTAAATCTCAACTTCAATTCAACGCCTTCGGCTTCAAACTTATAAGTTGTTTGGGTGGGCTTTACTTCAAGTTCCACCTGCCGAACTGTTTCAGGGCACAGGCTCTCTGCTCCCATAAATCTGTATGATTTGCCGTCGATGTTAATCATCCCGGACATTGCGTGGACCTGGCCGGTCCAGTGTACAGGCTGGCTGTCATAAAGATTATCGGTGAAAGACCAGACACTCATATACGGATCGACCGTTACCAGCGGCACTGCCGGTGGCCGAAATGCTCTTAAGTCATCAACGTCTGCTCCAGATACTCCGCTTACTAACGACACAATAAAAAAGGCACTTAGAACTTTTGATGTCATTAGATTCTTCTCCTTATATTATTCTTCGTCTTCCGGAACGGCTTTGATAAAGCTATTAAAGTTTGATTGTTGATATGCGGCGTATGCCACTTTTGAATTGTACAATAACAAAAATCGTCTTTTTTGTCAAAGCAAAAACGGCACTCGAAAACCAACCGATTTCAGTAGGTAAAGGCTTGAGATATCCCAAAATATCCGTCGAAAATTATGAATCAGCCGCGAATAATGTCGGCTATTTTCATCAGCCTGCTGGTGTTATCGCGTTCTGCCTCGCCCAGCTTGGAGAAGATAAACTTAATCGTTTCGTGAAGTTCGGGAATGACAACATGCTCCAAAACATTAACCCGCCGACGGGTCATCTGAAGTTCGATTGCCAGAAGACGGGCCTGCTTTTCCTTTTCAGCTAACTCAATCAGAACGTCGAACGCTCTTTCCAGAGCCATCAAAGCCACGTCCATCTCGCCCGAAGTCGTAGCAAAGCCGTAACAGATAATCTCTCCTTCCATCTCCTTGGTCAGGTGCGGCACTTTAATGTTCATTACATTGGCGAATTTAACAGCCAGGCTGAACTTCTTTGTCGGAACTTCAAGAGCGGCTTTGGTGTCTTCCGGCTCCATCGTCGCACGTGCCAGCATAAAACGCTGAAATGTCTCAAGCAGCTCTTTTTCAACACGTTCGCGCAAAGGCTGAATTTCTTTGGCGATTTTAATTAACTGACGTGAAATCTCATCTCGTTTTTCACTAAGCAGGCGGTGTCCCCGGCTGGCCAGGCCGACACGCCGCCGCAGCAGCAGCAGTTCCATTCGTGTAGCGTTGACATTAGCAAGCATTTATTAAGATTCCTTTAGTGCTGCCTCTTCCTCTTGCTTTGTTTCTACTTCCATTTTACCGACCGCTTTATTGCGGAATTTCGGCATATATTTTTCTATGAGTTTGATATCGATACGCTTTAGCTCGACGTTTTCGAACATACTCAGCAGTTCCCACCCAAGGTCGAGGGTCTCTTCAATGGTTCGATTTTCATAATAATCCTGTGAAACATATTCAGCCTCGAATCGGTCGGCGAATGTCATATATTTCTTATCTTCTGCCGAAAGCGAAGCTTCGCCCATAATCGTCGCCAGCTCCTGCGATTCTTTGCCGCGTGCATAGGCCGCGTAGAGCTGGTTATAAAGGTCGGCGTGGTCTTCACGGGTCTTGCCTTCACCGATACCCTTATCTTTAAGTCTTGATAGGCTCGGCAGGGCATCTACCGGCGGAGAAATTGCCTTTCTGTGAAGCGACCTCGATAAAATAATCTGTCCTTCGGTAATATAGCCTGTAAGGTCGGGTACGGGGTGGGTCTTGTCGTCCTCGGGCATTGTCAATACCGGCACCATCGTAATGGAGCCCTTTTTGCCCTTGATTCGACCGGCCCTTTCATAAACCGTTGCAAGGTCGGTATAAAGATAACCCGGATACCCGCGCCGTCCGGGGACCTCTTTTCTTGCTGCACTAATCTCTCGAAGGGCCTCGCAGTAGTTGGTCATATCATTCAGGATTACCAAAACGTGCATATCTAACTCGAACGCTAAATACTCAGCCGCCGTAAGTGCGAATCTCGGCGTAGCTATTCGCTCAATTGCCGGGTCGTTTGCTAAATTGACAAACATTACCGCCCGCTCGATTGCCCCGGTCTCCTGCAGGTCATTGATAAAGAATTGAGCCGCTTCAAACGTTATCCCCATCGCCGCAAATACCACCGCGAACTCTTCACCTTTGCCCAGCACCGTTGCCTGTCGGGCCAGTTGAGCGGTTATCTGGTCGTGAGGCAGACCTGCGCCTGAAAATACCGGCAGTTTCTGCCCGCGAACGAGAGGATTTAAACCGTCAATCGTCGATATACCGGTTTGGATAAACTCGTTGGGATAATCACGGGCATACGGATTAATAGGGTTGCCGTTAATATCCAGAGACTTTTCAGGAATAATCGCCGGTCCCCCGTCTTTAGGCTCACCAAGACCGCTGAAAACACGCCCCAAAAGCTCCGGCGATACATCCAGTTCCAGAGGCTTGCCCAAAAAGCGGACAGTGCTGTTACTGACATCGATGCCCTCGGTGCCTTCGAAAACCTGGATGAGAACCTTATCGTTTTCCACCTGAAGCACCTGGCCGTGACGCACCGAACCGTCGCCGAGCTCAACGGCTACAATATGGCCGAACTTGGCTTCATCGACGCTCTCAATCAACATCAGTGGCCCGTAAATACTACTGACTGTCTGATATTCCTTTAGCATTTCAAGCTCCTATATAGTGTATAGTATTATTATGCATACTTTGCACTTGCTTGCAGGTTTTTCATCTGCTCATCAATCGTTTCCCTTATTTGAGCGATTTTGTTTATCTCTTCCTGCGGGATATATTTTGCTCTTGCGATTTGCTCGCGCACCTCAAGCTTAAATATTTCTTCAGTGTCGACATCGGCCTCAACTGCTGCCAGCCCCTGGTTGTGGAAGTGCAAAATAGTCTTTAGCATCTCGTACTGTTTTGTCAAATCGGTAAAGGTGTCCACATCATGGAATGCGTTCTGATGCAGGTAGTCTTCCCGGATTGACCTGGAAGTCTCAAGGGCCAGTCTGTCCGCAGGTGACAGCGCCTCTGCCCCGACCAGCCGAACAATCTCAAGAAGGCCCGCTTCCTGTTCAAGCAAAGCCATCGCCTTAACAGTCAAAGCTTCCATCGCCAGTCCCTGCTCTTTATCTTCGAAACATTCTTTCAGGTATTGTTTATAGAACGAGTAACTTGTCAGCCAGTCTATCGCTGGAAAATGCCTTTGGTAAGCGAGTCTTCCCTGAAGTGACCAGAAAACCTTGACCACATGCAAAGTCGCCTGCACAACCGAGTCCGACAGGTCACCGCCCGGAGGGCTTACCGCTCCGATAATTGACAAAGCGCCTTCACGCTCGGGATTGCCGTTGCACTGAACTCGACCGGCCCTCTCGTAGAATGATGCAATACGTGCACCAAGATACGCAGGGTACCCCTCTTCTGCCGGCATCTCTTCCAGACGGGTCGATATCTCGCGCATAGCCTCGGCCCACCGGCTCGTACTGTCGGCCATCAAAGCAACCGTGTAACCCATATCACGGAAATATTCCGCTATGGTAATACCCGTATAGACAGATGCCTCTCGTGCTGCAACAGGCATATTTGATGTGTTTGCGATAAGCACCGAACGTTTCATAAGCGGCTCTCCGCTGTATGGGTCTTTCAATTCGGGAAACTCGTTCAAAACATCGGTCATTTCATTGCCCCGCTCACCGCAGCCGACGTAAACAACAATATCGGCGTCGACCCATTTGGCCAACTGGTGCTGAACTACTGTCTTACCCGTTCCGAATGGTCCGGGTACACATCCTGTGCCGCCTCTGGCGATTGGGAAGAAGCTATCGATAACACGCTGACCTGTAACGAGGACTTTATTTGGCGCAAGCCTGCTTCTTACGCTCCGGGCGTCGCGAACGGGACATTTTTGCATCAGTTTAAGCTCGGTTTGCCCGCCGTCTTCTGCCGATACTGTCCCGATTGTTTCTTCAACGGTATAATCTCCTTCGGTTATTTTCTGAAGCGTCCCGCTTATTCCGGGAGGGACCATAATCTTATGGACAACCAGTTTTGTTTCCTGAACATCACCTATGATATCGCCGCCGGTTACCTTTGTCCCTGTTTCTATTGTCGGAGTAAAATGCCATTTCTTTTCTCTATCCAGACCCGGCATCGCACTGCCTCTGCTCATAAAGTCCCCTTCGGCTTCATACAGCCGGTTCAGAGGTCTTTGGATGCCGTCATAAATACTCTCAATCAGCCCCGGCCCAAGTTCAACACTCAAAGGCGCCTCGGTATCAACCACCGGTTCTCCCGGCCCGATGCCTACTGTTTCTTCATAAACCTGTATCGACGCCAAATCACCATGAAGTTCTACGATTTCACCTATCAGGTTCTGTTCGCTGACACGCACAACGTCATACATTCGTGAACCCGCCATCCCCTCGGCAACTACAACCGGGCCTGCAACTTTAACTACTTTTCCTTTTCTTGTTTCGCTCATCATAAAAACCTTTTTTTAATTGTTTTGAAGGATGTTGATACCTGTTGCCATCTTTAAAACCTCGCCAAGGGCTTTGGTCGCAAAACCCTCGGATTCAGTGGTAAATGGAACCACCACGATGCAGGGAAGCGGTATATTTTGCTGGGCGGAAAGAACCTCCTGGGCCGCCGGAGCTATGTTTTCAGCTACCACAAGCAGGGCGTATTTGTCCTCGATTATCCTGCCGGCTGTTTCAGCTACTTCCTCGCGTCCACCTTCTACTGGGAACGTATCAAGACCGAGTGCCGAAAAAGGCATCACAAAATCCGCATCGCCTAATACTGCAACTTTACCTTCCATAAATTCGTCTCTTGTCGCTTATGTCCCGTGATTCTATTTCTCTTTCACGAAATACGGTCTAAAATCAGTTTTGTATCGAGAGAATTTTTCTTCGCTGTCAATATCAATCTCACCGTGCGAATCTCATTCTCTTTCATTAACAAATAAGCTATAACCGGTTGAGGACCGGCTGTAATCTGTGAGGTTCTTTTTAAAAATCCTATTAAATAATCTTCGCAGCGGCACTCCGCCCCCAGAAAAGATTCCTCCCTTGCCAAGTAACCGGCGCCTGCCTCGACAGTATGATGGTGGGGCGTTGCAAAAAATAACGCCCCTAACGTTTCATACTCGCTGTCAAGACCCTGTTTAAGCTGGTCCGCTGTCAGATACCCGCCTGTCGGAAATACGTTGCGCTGCTCGGATTCGGTGTATTTAAGACGAAGCATCGTGCGTATATTTGTCAAATCAATCTGTATCCTGAACAGTCCCAATAGAAAAACACTATTTAATTCTCGCGCTCTTTTCAGGTTATATTCTGCCTGAACGCTGTCTACCGCATAGTCAATCTGGCGTATGTCCTTATTTTGATAATATGCAAGGACCGCTTGTTCCACCGCCTCCTGCATATACTTAGGGAACAGGCTGTAATTTTCTTTTTCAAAAACCTCTTCGAACTGCTCGGCATCTACATTCCCGTCCTCGCTGTAATCTGTCCCTAACGGCCTTTCTGTAAGGGTCCGTCTAAGTGCCAGCCGCATATTTGCAAAATCCGCCCTCGTCCGGAACAACTCGACGATTCTTTTATCAATCATCAAATCTGCAAACAGTTCCCGCACCGCGCTCCTTCGCTGCCGTAATATATTTTCCATCTCCCTGATATTCTTTTTTTGCCCCAGCCCGTACTCGCTCGCTGTTAGTAAATCCGCAGACTCTTCGAAGTTCGCCGCATTAGCCATGTCCTGTAAGGTTCCTCTGCTCAGCATCTGCGTCTCCAGCGCACGTATCCGGGCTGTTGCAAACGCATACTGCCAGTCGTCTTCACCGACAGGCGGATACGTACAAAAATCAACAATGGCTTGTTCTCTTGCTGCAATCATTTCTCATATCTCATTTTTTTTGCATAACGTTGACACTTCCGGCTGATTCATCCGCCGTTGTGAGTTGAGCTATGCAGTCTGATATTTAGTCTCCAGATTTGCTTTCGGTTTATTTTTCTTTTCGGCCTTGTCATTACGGCCTCTTATCTGTCCGAACAATTCTTTTGCCAGTTCAATTTCCAAGGCCTTGCGAGCCTGAGCCAGTAATACATCGAGAGAAACATTATTTTTTATCTTGCCGCGCCTTAAAATAAATCCTGCTCCTATGTCCCGTTTTTCATTGGATAGTCTTAAATTACCTTGATAGCCGGGACCCAGCTTGCGGTTAATGTGTTTAATAAAATTCTGGTCGATTCGCGTTTCTTTTGTATCAACGATTACTTCCTCGTCGCCCGTTTCGACCGCTCCGAGCATCAGCTTTTCCATCAGCTCACAATATTCTTTGTCCGGAAGGCCTTTCAGCTTTTTCTCTGCCTGGGCAAAAACTTCATCGAGTATCTTTCTCTTCTCGCCTAAGTGCTCTTTGGCGACATCCATCCTCGCCGCTGCAAGCAGATGTGCCTTTTTATCCGCACCGGCCTTTTCAGCCATAACCTTCGTCTGCTGTTTATATTCGTCTAACTGTTCATCGAGTTGCGCTTGTTCGGCCGCTTCTTTCTCATCAGCAGCCTTCGTTATCTTATCAGCCTCTGCTCTCGCATCACCCAATATCTTTTCTACAACCTGTTCTACTTCCATAATTATTCTTCCCGTATCTCAATTAAATCTCTTTGTTTCACACCGCCGCAGCAATTTCAGGCCAATTGATTCCGAATAGCAGAATAAACATAGTTACCAGTAGCCCGAGCACCGCATAAACTTCGACCATAACCGCATAAACAACACCTGCCTTAAACGCCATCTCAGGCCTCTTCGCTGCCATCAATATACCTCCTGAGCAAACCTTGCCCTGATGGATAGCACTGAGCATACCGGCAAAGGCTATCGGAAGACATGCAGCTAAAACCTGAAGACCAAGCTTCAAACTTAATTCCGGAACGCCTCCGCCGCCAAAAAAATTAAGTTTAAGCATCACAAGAAAGGCCGCTAAAAAACCGTAAAAACCCTGTGTACCCGGCAGAACAACCATAATAAACATCTGGCCGTATCTTTCCGGTTTTTCGCTAAGAACTCCTGTGGCGCTTCTACCTGCGATGCCGATTCCTATTGCGGAGCCGATGCCCGCCATTAATGCTGCCAATCCCGCGCCAACCAGAGCTATTGCCAGTCCATAATCAATTCCATAATCCATTGCCAAACCTCTCTTTCTTATTGTCTTGCTTTTACCTTTTTACTTCTCATTTTTCACTTATATAAATATGTTCATATTTTTTTGATAAAGGCTCGAATAATTTACCGCCGCCTGCTAAAAACTTCGGGAAAAATTCTACGTATTGAAGCCTTAATGTATGGACGAATGCGCTCAAACCGGATATAGCGAGGTTGAATCCATGACCTCCAACGAGGACTATCATCGCCGCTAAAAAACCGATTCCATAGGGTATCTTTAAGGCAATCTCTGCGATAACATTTATTGCCATTGCCAGACCCGCGGTAACCATGCCCAATGCCATTAGCCTCAGGTAGCTTAGCACATCCCCCATATAAAATATCGCGCTGAAAAGGTTATAAGCTCCCATTCCCAGCCGACCGCCCCAGCCGCCCTCACGCTGGCTGAAAAGAAAAATCATACCTGCTGGCACAAGAGCAGTAATACCAAAAAATTTACCGACCTCACCTGATATCGCACCGAATTTGCCTGCCCCGAATAAAACAATCGAATTGAGCATAACCAGCCACGTCAACTGGTCGAAAACCGCAGCGCCATAATTTTTTTGCCTTAGATTATGTACAAATGCGATTATTAGGCCTGTTAGAATATGAATATAGCCGAGTGCCAGTGACAAAACGAAAAACATCATCGGTTTCTCAAGCGGGTCGAACCACATCATTTTTACTCTAACCGGTCCTAAGGCTGGTATGAATTTTTGCACCGCATCGCCGAACCAGCCGCCCGTTAAAGCGCCGGCCACAACCGTAACAACTGAGCAAATACCAAGCATCCACATCAGCTTCTTGTCACCCTGCATTTTCTTTATAAAGAAAAACAGTAAACCAATAATCACGAGTCCGTAACCGGCATCGGTAAGGCACAGTGCGAAAAATAGCGCAAAAAACGGAGCCAGAAATACGGTCGGGTCAACATCAAAGTGCTGCGGCATACCATAAAGGCGGGTTATCACTTCAAACGGCTTTATAACACTTTTGTTTTCGATTTCAACCGGTATCTCTTCACCTTCAGCAGGCTCAACTCTATTTAGACTCGATGCCCCGAATCTCGATACTATTTTTTCCATCCGGCCGTAATCTTTTTCTTTTGCCCATCCTTCCAGAATTACGGCCTGTTCAGTCGCCGGCGCAGTGCTCTTGGTCTGTTCGCGATTCAACAGGTTTCCGTAATGGTCGCAAAGAATTTCCAATTGCAAAAGATTATCTGACAGCGACGCCGCTTTCTCATATTGGCTGTGTAGTTGTTTTTTTATTTCATTCAGTTCTTTATCATTTTGTTTTATTAAGTCCGCTATCGTTCCGACCATCGTCTCGAGATTGACCGCCTCGAAATCCGCCGCCCGCAGCAGCTTTTGGACATCTGCCGCATTCTCATTAAAACACACTACAAGACAGGCCTGTCGGG
>CAZTKW010000035.1:0-13290 GCA_964614315.1 uncultured Pirellulales bacterium | reverse complement strand
CCCCTGTTGCCGGGTTGAAAACCCGGTGTCCTAGACCTACCTAGACGATGGGGCCGGCCATATTTATTCCATAGTGATAGCTTCGACGGGGCAGGCGTCCACACAGACACCGCAATCAACGCACAATTCGGCATTGATTACCGCCTTTTCGTCTTTCATTGTTATAGCTTCGCTTGGGCACTCCGGTACGCATGTTTCGCACCCAGTGCATTTTTCATTGTCAACTACAGCCGCCATTTACATCATCCTTTCTAAAAAACCCATTTGACCTTATCGATAAAAGCGAGCATACTACCAAATTACACTGCTATTTCAATATAAATTTTTTGAATTTTAGATTGTACGAAAAAGCAGAAGGTTTGTGTTGACAATTTCGGGGTGGTTGGTTAAATAATCTAAAATATTGTTATTCTACAGGAGGTCCAAATGAGGCTGAAGAACAGAACCCTAATATTGTTTTTACTGTCGTTAACAGTGGTTTTTCAGGGGGGGTGTATGAAGCATATAGAGTCGCAGCGTGCGCGGGCGGATGTTGTAGTTTACGGGGGCACCTGCGGTGGCGTAATAGCGGCGGCGCAGGCGGCCCGGCAGGGAAAGAGCGTTATTTTGATTGAACCTGGGCGGCATTTAGGGGGGCTGACCTCCGGCGGTTTAGGGGCGACGGATATCGGCAATAAAGGCGCTATCGGCGGGATGTCGAAGGGGTTCTATCATTTAATCTACCGTCATTACCTCAGAGAGGAGTCGTGGGGGTATGAGCAGCGAGGTGATTATGAGCCGGGGAAGAAATGGGACAGCGAAAAGACGTGGTGGAAGTTCGAGCCGCACTTGGCTGAGGCGATTTTTGAGAGTATACTCATCGCGGCACGGGTGCCGGTATATTACGGTGAGCGCTTGGATTTGAAAAACGGCGTGCAAAAGAGCGATTCAAGGATTTTATCAATCAGGAGTGAATCGGGGCGGACGTATTACGGGAGGATGTTTATCGACGCCAGCTATGAGGGTGACCTGATGGCGAAAGCCGGCGTTTCATATACCGTGGGCCGTGAGTCAAATTCCCAATACGGGGAGACGCTGAACGGTGTGCAGATAGAGAATGCAGTTTACCACCAGTTTGAAAAGCCGGTTGACCCTTATATCGAGCCGGGCGAGCCATCGAGCGGTCTGCTGCCCTGTATTCACGGGGGCAGTCCTGGTGAACAGGGGGAAGGCGACCATCGGGTTCAGGCGTATAACTTTCGTATGTGCCTGACGGATGCACCTGAGAACAGGGTTCCATTCCCGAAGCCTAAAGGTTACGATTCTCTTCGGTATGAACTTCTTTTGCGGTATCTCGAGGCGGGGTGGGGGAAGGTGTTCGGTAATAACCAGTTGATGCCGAACCGCAAGACGGATATGAACAATCACGGGGCATTCTCCACGGACAACATCGGGGCCAATTATGAGTATCCCGATGCGGATTACAAAAAGCGGAAAAAGATAATCGAGGACCATATTCGTTACCAGCAAGGTCTGATGTGGACTCTCGCGAACAATCCACGGGTTCCGGCAGAGTTACAGGAGGAGGTGAATCGGTGGGGACTTGCTAAAGACGAGTTTGTTGACAACGGTAACTGGCCTCACCAAATCTACGTTCGTGAAGCCCGTCGTATGGTCAGCGAGTACGTGATGACCGAGCATAACTGCCGCGGTCAGCGGACGGTGCCGGATCCGGTTGGTTTGGCGGCTTACACGATGGATTCGCATAATACCCAGCGTTATGTTGATGAAAACGGTTATGCCCGCAACGAGGGTGATGTGCAGGTTGGTGGCTTTGAGCCTTACCCGATAAGCTACCGGAGTATAGTACCGAGAGAAAGCGAATGTTCGAATCTTCTTGTTCCGGTTTGCCTGTCGGCGTCGCATATCTCGTTTGGTTCGATTCGTATGGAGCCTGTGTTTATGGTACTGGGACAGTCTGCTTCTTCGGCGGCTTGTATGGCAATTGACGAGGGAATCAGCGTGCAGAAAGTGGATTACGGAAAGCTGCGCGAACGGCTTCTAAAAGACGGTCAAATCCTGGAATGGAAAGGGGCTCAATAACATAAGGATTGAAAGCAGAGGCATGCCGGGGGTCTACGGTTGCTGTTTGGGAACTTCCGTGGTGGTTGGGACAAATTCATTGGGATCAAACCTGAGATTCTTTTTCCGAGTTCATTTTTGTTCGGGTTTAGTAAAAAAATTCAAGCGAGATATTGGAGATTACGGATTACTTTGGTTATTCGGCTGGGTCGTTGGTTTTTCCGGTTCGGGCCTGACGCCACCCAAAGCGATTGCCATATTTCTAACAAGTTCGTTTGTGTCGTATTGTGCAGTATAGTCGAGGACTTTTGCGAAGCCGCTTTCCTGATTTTTTGCGAGCAGGTAAATTGCCATCATACGCGCCGGCCAGTGAGTATCGTTAAGGCTTTTTGAGACCGCCTCAATCATATCGTATTCCATCGGCAAATCAAGCATTGCAGCCATAGTGTTTACCTTAACGACCCAATCATCATCGACAAGGCTGTATAGCAGGGCTGATTTTAACAAATCGGGCATCCAGTCGGCTTTGAAAAATTTGTAAAGAGGCTCTCTGTCAACCATTAAGTGCTGTTCGGTTAAAAGGCCGGCAAAGAGCTGAGCGATTTTGTTTTTCTGGCCCTGTTTTCCCCTTGAGATAGTACTTAGCTGGTTTTGTAAAAATTTCGGGGTAAGTTCCTTACCGGGACGTTTTATGCGGATTTTGGCGGGTTCTATATCTACGAGGCTGTTGAGGACCTGACCCTGGTCATTTATTACCGGGTCGATATATGCGGTAAATTCTATTTCCAACGAAGCCTGTGGGTGTGCGAGTAGGATTTTTCTGAGTTTACCGGTTTGGAGCCTTAGAGGAACGAGGAAGCTTCGGCCGGGGTCGATAGCTGATGGGGGTTGGACCTTTGTAGAAATGAGGCTTGGAAACTTTTCATTAAGGTCTCCGCTAATCTCGGCATCTACTCTGATGCTGCCGGTAAAGAGTCCGTCGTCTGAGACAACAAGCGGTTCGGTAGAATTATTTGTTATTGCCAAAGAGCCGCCGAATTTGCTTCCGTAGTAGAATTTGCTTCCCCTAACATTAAGCTCAAGTGAAATCAGTTTCTCCGGCCTTATAAATGCCGGTACAATGGGCTGCCTGAGAGAATCAGTTAATGCCTTCAGGATGATGCCAGGGTCAATTGGGGGGACATATTCACCGCCGTTATCGGTCAGGATTTTTTTAGCTCTTTCTGCCTCGAATGCACCCGGGTCTTTTGCGATTACGGCTTTTAGCGTTTGAAAGGCTTCATCTTTTTGTCCCTCGGCCAGTTGAATGTGTGCCAGTGCCAATTCCGATATTGGAGTTTTGTCGTAATTATCGATAATGGATTTGGCCCATTCATTTTGTCCGTTCATCACAAGTGAATAGGCCAGTACAGCAGCGGCTGTGGAATTTGGGTCAATTGAATATGCTTTATTTGCCCAGTCTATTGCTTTACCCGGGTCGGGGAGGACGTAACAATAAAACCAGGCGAGCTGCTCAGTAGTAACAGGGCTTTTGGTGCCGGTAGAGGCATTCGGGGGCAGTAAATTCAAGGCTTTTTGTTCAACCTGTTCGAGCAGACGAGCAGCTTGTTCAGTATCACCGATTTTAGCGGCAGCCTTTGCAGCAATAGCTTCAACGAAGAGGTCGAAACGGCCGGTTTGTCGAATATCCTTAGCAATCTGCAGACATTTATATTGGTCTCGCTGCGTATTATAGCTGCTCATTGCCCATGGCAGGTAAAGCCATGCGGGCAGAGGCCGGGATGGATAAAGATACGCGAACAATTCGGTACAATATTGGTAGGCGTCGGAAGCTACATTGTAAAGCTGCAACTGCTCGGCATATTCAGCAAAGGCCATGGCAGCTTCGAGATTGAAGGGATTTTCGCCGAGAACAATTCTTAATTGTTCCAGATATGTGGATGGCTCTATCTGCTCGCCCATAAGCTCAGCAAGTTTTGAAAAGGCGAGTTTATTGTATTTATTTTTCTGGTAAGCCTGCATAAAGAACTGGGCGGCGTTTGGGTCGTCGGCGGTCTCGGCCATCAAGGAGCCGAGCAAAGTAAGCAACTGTGAATCCAACGCGGCATTTCTTCCGGCAACATTCATTAACACAAACTGGAGGAATTGTTCCCGCTGTTCACGGGAGTTCAGGCGGTCCAGCGGATATTGAATTGCTTTTTTTGTAACCTCGAGGTCGGCGGATTGGTTTATATAGCTGTCAAGGGAAAGAAGTATCAATTCTGAATGGTCTTTGTCATCGTTTCTCGATGCGAATTCGATTATCTCAGGCAGTGTGTAGTTTGTGGTATTGTCGAGGTCTCTTGCAGCGGTCAGGAAAACAACCGCCTGTTCGACGGCGAGGTTGTCAGCATCCGGACGTTTACCCAATTCATAGGCTATTTCGTAAAATTTTTGTCCGACAGTGGGGGAAAAGAGGCCTTCGGAAGCAGAGAACTGCCTTGCGACAAGCGGCAGGGGATTTGAGATAATAATAAAGAGAGAAGCAAAAATGCAGAAAGTCAAACGTCCTGCTTTTGATTTTTCACTTTTTATGGCTGTACGCATTTTGTTCTCCGGACAGCGTAAGACGACTATGACAGCTTAAGCTATCTGTTCTACGCATGTACTATCGGCCGTGTTTTAATCCGTTACCCCTTTTTTCGGGCAATTATGGGGTCCGCTTTAGGTATAAAGGCGGCATAAATCGGTGATTTTCGGTTTTAATCGGTTATTCTGAGCCTTTCGGCAGTGATTTTAGGGTCAAAACGGACGTTGCGGCGGGAGTTCTGTGAGCTGAAGGGGGGGCGGTCAGCTTTGATGCTTACTATTGAAATCGGGTTTTTTTGGTGAGCCTGTGATGATAGAAAGCATCCTGATACGGAGGCATTTTGCCGCTATCCAGTAAGCAGCGGCTGCGGCGGGCACAACAACGGCCAGCCTTAAAATATCAAAGCGTGTACCTGCAGGCAGGTCTTTGCACAGGTACAAAACGGCCTTTCCGAGGAGCCACATAAGAATTGCCGCAATAAGTGTTTTGAGCAGGGTAGTCATCAGGCCATCGAGGATTGAATTACCGAACTTTCTGCGGAGGGCAAAAATTAGAATTGCAACCTGGAGGTAGGAACAGAGTGCAGTTGAAAGCGCCAGTCCGGCTGTTCCCATAAACCATATCAGGGTCAGATTAAGAACGATGTTTAGACAGACAGCTATCAGGGCGCTTTTTGCGGGCATTTTGGAGTCCTGCGTTGAATAGAAAGCGCGAGTGACGACCTGCTGAGTAAAGAAGCCGCACAATCCGAGTGAATAAAACAAAAGCACAGTCGCAGTAAAATCGGTGTCATTAGCTGTGAACTGACCCCGCTGGAAAATAACCGAAACCAACAGATTTCTCACCAGCAATAGACCTGCGGTCGCAGGCAGAGCGATAAAGACAGCGGCGCGGATACCGCGTGAAACGGTTTTTGTCAAAGCGTCAAAATCTTTTTTTGCGGCTTCTGCGCTCATTACGGGGAAAACGGCAGTTGCCAGAGATATACCCAGTACGCCCAATGGAAATTGATAGAGGCGCTGAGAATAAAAAAGGTGCGAGACGGCGCCTTCCCACATCGGGTATGTGAATTGTCTGCCGAACAATAAGAAAACTTCTCCTTTTTCCAGTGAGCCAGAAAACCACAAAGCGATAAAATCGTCTGCCAGAGTATTTATCTGAGTAGCGGTGAGACCGAGAATCATGGGCCCCATAAGAATGATTATTTTTTTAAAGGGCTCGGAGTTGACCTGCCACGCCGGTCGAATATAGACACCTCTTTTGCGGAGCGGCTGAAGCTGCATAGATAACTGAACGAATCCTGCGACGAGGACGGCTACTGCGACGACGAAGACCAGCCTGGCCGGTTGTATTTCGAAGGCCCATCCACCGATGCAAAGTGCGCCGATAATAAAGATATTGAGCACAATAGGAGCAGCAGCTGGCATAGCAAAGTGTCGATGAGCGTTTAGTATCCCGGCCAAAATAGCAACAACACAAATCAAAATGGTATAGGGCAGCATAATCCCGCTTAATGTCAGCTTGAGGTCGGTGCCTGGGAGATCACTGAAGAATGTATAATATCCCCAGATAATCGCTTCTCCGAGCAGGACGATTGCCGCCAGGATTATGAAGATAACTGTAACGACGGTGGAGGCCAGTTTCTTTGCGGCTTCGGGGTCTTTTTGGAGTTGTTCGCTATATATGGGTATTAGGGACGAAGCGGCAGCCCCTTCACCGAAAAGGCGTCTTGCGAGATTTGGGATTTTGAATGCAATTACCCAGCCGTCCATCAGGCCGGAAGCTCCGAGGAAATAAGCAAAGGCCATATCCCGCAACATACCGAAGACTCTTGAAACTGCGGTGAGCGAAGCAATCTGCCTGAAGCCTCTTATCATAATAAGTCGTTTCAATCCGTGAAAAAAACTCTGTTATTTTTTTCTACAGTGTCCATCCCTGGCGGTACTGTCGGCTAAGAAATTGATTCGCTTCCGGGATATTTGTGACCTGCATATTTGGTCCGTCCCAGGTCAACTTTTTACCGGTCCGTATTGCCACATTTCCCAGGAGAATGACCTCTGTGAGCGGGCCGGCATAATCGAAATTTGCCAGGGGCTTCGGGCCGCCTTTACAAGCCTGGAGCCATTCCTGATGATGGCTTAGTCCCCTTGGGAGGAAAGGTTCCGGCGGCTTGAAACCTTTCATTTTCGATTCCGGTATCAGTCGAGGTCCTGCGCCGTGCGGGGCGAGGATTTTTCCTTTTTCACCTATGTAGAGTCCGCCTTCTTTTGGGAAATTTCTTTCCTGTTCCAATTCAGGGGGTCGCCATGGATAGATGCCGCCGCTATACCAGTGAACTGTTACCGGCGGCATATCGCCCCGGGCATCAAACTCGTATCTAACGACGGAGGCGACGGGGAAAGTTTCACTATTAAACGGAGTACTGTGCGCTTCTATGGTTTTGGGATACTTTAGCTTTAGCGCCCAAAAGGCGGGGTCGATTATGTGACATCCCATATCTCCCAATCTTCCGCAGCCGAAATCCCACCAGGCCCTCCAGAGGGACGGGACGTAGTTTGGATGGTAAGGTCGATAGGGCGCCGGACCAAGCCAGAGGTCCCAGTCGAGGGTAGTGGGTACCATCGGAGTTTGCTTTGGGCGATTGGTACCCATCAACCTGTTTTGTGATTTGTTGCTCCAGAGGTGCACTTCGTGAACTTTGCCGATAGCTCCTGCTCTGAGCATTTCCACGAGCAACCTGAGGGCTTCTGTGGCGTGAAGCTGAACGCCCATTTGCGTGGCAACATTGTGTTCTCGGGCGGCCTCGGTCAGCCGGCGGGCCTCATAAACCGAATGAGTCAGGGGTTTTTCGCAATATACGTGCTTTCCCATTTTGATGGCCATCATAGCGGCTGGTGCGTGTGTGTGGTCCGGAGTGGCTACGACAACGGCATCGATATTCTTTTGCTTTTCGAGCATTTTTCGAAAGTCATGATACTTTTTTGCTTTTGGGTATTTTTCGAAGGAATCTGCCGCATGTTTTTCGTCCACATCACACATTGCGACAATATTTTCCCCGCTGACGCCGGCAACGTTACCTCTTCCCCGTCCACCGATACCAATACAGGCTATATCAAGCTTTTCACTCGGGGCGGTGTAGCCCTGTCCACCAAGGACATAGCGGGGGACAATTGTAAAGGCTGCTATGCCTGCTGCTGATGCGGTTAGGAAATTGCGCCTTGAGATATTTTTCTCGCCCTTTGTGCTGTTTTTTTCCCGGTTTTTCATAATCAATTAACTCCTAACGTAAAAACTTTTTTTGTCAAAGATATTAATAAGTTCTTATTCGAACGATTTTGGCGCTACGCTGAATGGTCTGCATCTTCCGACATTATTTAGCAGACCGACGGCGGCGGTACTAACGAGCAGGCTCGAACCGCCGTAACTAACGAGCGGTAGTGTCAAGCCCGTTATTGGCATAAGGCCGAGAGCCATACTTATATTGACGATAATTTCAACGGTGAACATTGCCACGATACCAATTGCAAGCAGTCTTCCGAACGGGTCGGTGTTATTGGCGGTGATTTCCAGGCCGCAGGCGATAATAATTATATAAAGAAAGAGCAGTCCGAGGCAGCCGAGAAATCCCCACTGATGGGCAATGGCGGCAAAGACAAAGTCGTTGTGTCTTGTCGGAAGAAAGTCGTATTTTATAAATGGTCCCCGGCGAAAACCGTAACCCGTCAATCCGCCGGAGGCGATTGCAAACTTTGCACGATTCAATTGATAGCCCCAGGTGTTTTCCCACTTTTGTTTGCTGAAATCGGTGCCGACGAGGATTCTGCCGATTTTGGGGTGCTGCTCTGCTTTTTTCTGTACCCATTTGTTCTGGAGCAGGACACTGCTTATCCTGATTCTCTGATAATGGTTCATATGCCGCCACATTAGCGGGCTGATTAGGATTGTCAGAAGTATAATGATTAACAGGTGTTTTACCTTTGCTCCGGCGACGAAAAGCATTGTAAATAAGACCGGCATCATGAGCAGAACGGTTCCGAGGTCCGGTTCGAGTAAAATCATAACCATCGGCAGAAGCGTCAGGACGAACGGCCCGATAAGAGCAGTGAATCTTCGGTAGTTGCTGCGGTATCGCAGATACCAGGCAAGTGCGAGGATATATGCGAGCTTGCAGATTTCCGAGGGCTGTAGTGCGGGCAGGTCCCCGAACTTAATCCACCTGTGAGAGTTGTTAATCTCGGGGACGAAAGGCAGATTTATAACGTACCTGCCGACGAGGAGGACAGAGAGAAGCAGAAGCACAGAAGCATATATCCAGTAGCTTGCGGCTCCTAATTTTCGATAATTAATCAGGTTGAGCGCGATGAAGGCAATGGCGGCAACGGCAGCGAATTTTACCTGTTTAGCCCAGAAGCCGCCGAGGTCTTCGGCCTGTGAGGCAGGGGAGTCTTCTGCGGGGTGTCCGACAGAATAGACAGTTATTATCCCGATGGCAACGAGGGCTAAAGCCGCCGCCATCAGGGTAACTCTGACAATTATAAGTCGTCCTTTGAAGAAATTGTACATAATCATTCATAACGGCCAAATAATACTGAATAGATAACACAGATTTGCCAAAAAAGCAAAGGCGCAGGCAAAATCGGAGGAGATATTGTTTTTCGAGCCAAAAAAGGCAATGCGGGGGCGATTGGGTGTGGTTCGGCCAAAACGAGCAGGAATTGGCTAATTTTGCCCAGATTAACATCGCCTAAGATTAACAAAAACCCAGGTTTTTGCTCATTTTTTGCACTTTAGACCGTATAGGTGATTTTTGCGGTTTAACGGGCTTTTTTCAGGATTACGGGCGGGGCTTAAAAATTTTTCACTATTTTTTTGATTTTTAAAAGAATTTTACTTGATTTTTCCAGGGCGTTTTGATACTATACAATCAACCTTCACCAATGTTAACCCTGTGCGTGATGTTGTTTGGCACGCAAATCACCTGAAGGGTGAGAAAGGAGGAACTGGAGGGGACAGGGGAAAACTCGTAAAGCCGGTTATTCCTGCTATACCGGGGCGTTATGTTCAATCGCGCGAAGCTACCGGCGGGTTGGACGGGCGTTGCTAAAAGACGGATGAGTTTTTTAGGCAGGAAGATTGTAAGAAGAAACCAAATGGTAGTGCAGAGTTTGTCTCTCTGCGAAGAAGAAAAGACAAGGAAAGGAAGGTTGTATTATGAAGAAAATCCTTTTAGCACTGGCAATCTTATTGATTGCCAATCCAGCCTGGGCAGGCTTGACTATTGAAGCCGCACAAGTCGACGACAGTAATACGGTCAGAATCACCTATGATATGGATGATACCGACCCGAACCTGCCGAGGGCGTTTGCTCTGGAAATCTCTCTCGATAACGATGCGAACATCGGCCCTGTGACTTACGTGAACCCTGATTTCCACGTTTATCCCGGTTCTATCGTTATAACCGGCGGCGTGGTTACCGACCAGGGCACACCGGTCGCTGAGAGTGATGTAAGCAGCATGATTGTTGAGATGGGCTCGCTGTATGCTGCAGAGGACCCATGTCATACATCGCCTCCGGCAGAGAACGGTATTCTGTTGGATTTCAAGGTAGATAATGACACAGATTGCAATGTCAGCCTTGTTGCGAACGCAATCCGCGGCGGCGTGGTAATGGAAGACACCACACAGGAATTCAGCCCGAGTTACTTTGATTTGATTGGATGTAAGGTAGAATTTGGTGGGTGCTTCCCGTCCGGCCACCCTGATTACGCTGAGTGGCAACTCGTGGGTGAGCCCGATAGCTGGTGCATTCCGAGACAGTGTCACGGCGATGCCACAGGTGAAAAAGAACAGATGGGCAAGCCTTACTACTGGGTCTCTGATGTTGACCTGGGTGTCTTGATACAAGGCTATGGCCAATCTTATCCTGAGCCCGCTACCCACGCCGACACTATAACGTATTCCTGGATAGCTGCCGACTTTACCCACGCTGCAGAACAGATGGGCAAGCCCTACTATAGAGTTACGACAGCCGACTTGAATATTTTGATTCAGTATTATGGCAACGACACAGTTGACCCCAACTGTCTTGATGTGCCGTAACCTTGTGGATTGCATTTGTGAATTTGAAGTAAAGATTTAAATTTTTGTGTTTTTAACTCCTAATGATTGTTTTTTGGAAGGAGATTGATGATGAAGAAAATGTTAATTTTGATGTTAGTTCTTGGTTTAGCTTCGACGGTCAATGCGACGTTGACGCTTGAGCTTCGCGAAGCCGACGGGACCACGGCTGTTACCGGCGATGTGTATCGAACTGTGGATTACGTCCTCGTTGTCAGTAGTGACTCTGCGGATGACGGTACATTGGGCGGTGTGTATGGGCCGGGCTATGCAGCTTCAGACTGGGACAATCTGGGCCCCGTGGACTCAGTGAGAACAGTTCTTGACACCGGCGACCTGAGCTACATTAACTGGTATGCCCCATATCAGGGCTACGAGTTTCAGGCTAAAGATAGCTCATATGGCCCTGGTGTACACGTCGGCGACTGGTTCGCAATAGACCTGACGGGCCTGGCTTTAGGCGATTTCTCGTTCGACTTACTGGATTACCGCGTAAGCAGTACTGCTGCGGTATCCAGTGTCAGCGGGACTGTTGTTGAGATTCCTGAGCCGATTACCATTGCCTTACTTGGTCTCGGAGGACTGTTCCTGCGTCGTCGTAAATAAAACGCAGCCAGAACTGACCAATTAGTTTTATAAAGAGGCAGGTTTTTTGACCTGCCTCTTTTTTATTAGCCACAGCTTGACACAGATTAAGTAAAAAAGTAAAGTAAAAATCAGCAGCTTAAGACGGATAAGTAAAAGTATGAGCAAATACAAATACGAAGAGTTAACGGGCGAAATAATTAATGCTGCGCATACTGTTCATAATAGTTTTGGGTACAGTTTTTTGGAAAAGGTATATCATAATTCACTTGTGATAGAGTTGCGGAAAAGACGTTTTTTGGTGGAACCGGAAAGGCCTATAAACGTAAAATATGATAATCAGATTGTTGGTGAATATTTTGCTGATATTGTTGTTGATAACAAAGTAATTATCGAGGTCAAAGCAACAGACAAATATAATCCTGTATTTGAAGCACAACTACTGAATTATTTGAAAGCGGCTCTACTGGAGGTGGGTTTGATTATAAACTTTGGCAGTTCTGTTCAGGTTAAAAGAATGGTTTTATAGGTGAGATATAGATTGACACCGATAAAGGATTAAAAATCGGTGAAATCAGTGTAATCTGTGGCTAAACAATAAAAAAATGGAAAGGTAATATATTATGAAGCGATTGATGTTATTGGTGTTATCGGCAGTTGTTCTGCTGCTGGAGGCGGGCTGTCAAAATGCCGGCAGGCCGGTGGAAGTAATCATTGAGGATGGCGGCCCGTTTCCGTCGTTTCTGGTCGGCGCCTGGAAGACGGATACGGATGTCTGGGAATTTGTCTTCGAGACGGATGGAACTATCTCCTCGGCGGTAATCGCTCTGGGCGGGGTAAAACTAATACCCGGCCAGGTAACCACTATACCCATGAGAAAAGGAGGCAAAGGAATATTCGAACCGGGAAATTGGCTGGTTCATTACGACCCCGCCGGCAGGGAATTGACTGTAGAAATTTCTCTAAAGCATTTTCATGCCGAGCTGGGCAAAGACGTTCTGGAAGGCAAATGCACAGATATATTTGTCGGGCAAATTTCAAAAGATGGGAAGGTCTGGCCGGTTGTCTGGACAGCCTTTCCCGATTACACGGCACACACCGCTGAGCGTCCAAATTACAAGTTACCTACCGACCTTGAGTACGGTATCTCAAAGAACCTGGTTTTCGAAAAGGCTGCGCCGTAAACGGCTGCTATTTATTTGCCCTTGATTTCTTAAATTCCAGAAATTCTATGTATTTGGCCATCTTTGCCGCTGCCTCTTTATTCCCGATGTACCTCATAAAACCAGCGGCCTTTTTCAATGCGAATATGGCCTTGTCGTATTTGCCCTGTATTTCAAGCGATTTTGCCAGTGATATATGGTTTGCCGGCTCGTAAGGATTCAGGTCAACCAGTCGCTGGAACATTTCAACCGCACCGTTGTAATCGCCCGTCCCAACGAGGACATTTGCAAGCCGGGAAAGCGTCACCAGCGAATCGGGGTCCTTTGCCAGTTCCTGTCGAAAACCCTTTATTGCTTCGTCAAAGTGCCGGCTTGATTCTTCCACCTTCCCCAATTGTTTCAGTATGACAGCTAAATTGTGATGAATGCTTGATACATTGATTTTGAACTCGGCTTGTTCGTTATATCGGAGGGCATGGCGAAACGCCTCGACCGCTTCGTTTAACCTGCCCTGCTGTACGCTAAGCATACCTATTTCATTATAAGCCAGCAGCGACATTCCAGGTTCGAGCTCGATGAGTTCTTTATATTTTGTAATGGCCCGGTTGGCTTTGCCCTCTTGTTTTAATTCCGCCGCCTGTTCGCGAAATCTCGCCGATAAAAGCTCCAGAGAACTCTGGAGTACCACCGGCACCAGCATATTCTCCACCGGGACGTAGTCGTCGGTCAAAATAATTTCGTTCGCTTTCTGTTTGAGTTCAGTGATTTCGGTATCGTTTAGATACCACATATCAA